>CAXEVD010000221.1:0-3996 GCA_963999395.1 uncultured Halieaceae bacterium | reverse complement strand
GTCCGATAAAATCGTCAACGTGTGGGACTCCCCTGTAGACGGCGTACTGCGTCGTGTACTGGTGCCCGCGGGCGATGCACATCCTGTAGGCGCTCTCCTCGGCGTGATTGCTGACGCGAGCGTCGCGGACAGCGATATCGATGCCTTCATTACCTCGCACAGCATTGCGCCTGCCGAGGCCGAGGCGGCGCCCGCTGCCGGCGAGACCGCAGCAAAGCAGACCGTGCAAACCGGCGATGCCTACACCCGCTCCTCTCCCAGCGTGCGCCGACTAGCAGACGAGTTGGGTGTCGACCTGGGCACCGTCACGGGCACGGGTCGCCGTGGCCGCATCACCGACGAGGATGTCAAAGCTGCCGCGGGAGGCAGTAGCGGCGCACCTGATGGGGTCGAGGTCATCCCCCTCACAGCCACTCGCAAAACCATTGCGCGCCGGCTGACCGAAGCCAAGCAGACCATCCCCCATTTTTACCTGACGGCTGAGTATGAATTGGACGGCTTGCTTGCCCATCGCGCCGCGCTTAACGAGTCCGGCGATGTCAAAGTCTCAGTCAACGATCTCATTGTATGGTGCGTGGCGCAGGCGCTAATGAAGGAGCCCCGCGTCAACGTGAACTTGGTGGGTGACGATATCCACCAGTTCAGCGCGGCACATGTCTCGGTCGCGATTGCCACCGATGATGGCCTTTACCCAGCCACCGTCTACAATGCCGACACCAAGTCACCGGCTGAAGTCGCCACCGCCACTGCCGGGCTGGCTGACAAAGCGCAAACCGGCAAGCTGGCCAAGGAAGACATCTCAGGCGGCTCTTTCACCGTTTCGAATCTGGGCATGTACGGGATCACCCAGTTTACCGCCATTGTGAACCCGCCCATGGGCGCCATTCTGGCGCTAGGCAAGGCGACTCAACAGGTTGTGGTCGAAGACGGCGAGCAGCGTGTGGCGACAATACTGAACGCCACCCTGTCATGCGATCACCGGGTGATTGATGGCGCAGTGGGTGCGCAGTACCTCGCGGCACTCGGCGAGGTCATCGCCGCTCTCTGAGCAAGGCACTTCTCAACTGAATATTTGTAAGCAGAGCGCCGTGGCGCTTTACTCGAGCGAACACGCGCTTACTCAGTGACCAACACAATTTTCGGCACGAAGATCTGTAGCAGTACCGCAGAGATCAGGTGCAAACTGGCGATAAGCAAAAAGACGCTTTCATAGCCCGCCTCTTGAATCATGAAGCCGGCCAGCAGTCCAAGCAGGCTTCCACCCAGACTCCCGACCGCGCCGAACACGCCCCACACGGTTGCCACTCGGTCAGCCGGAAAGAGATCAGTGGGCAGTGTAAAGAACACGGCACCCTTGATTTGGATCGCGAACAAGCCAAAACAGATCAGAGCCAGCGCCAATGCACTGGACTGAGTGTAGTACGCGGGCACCACTGCAACGGCGACCAATACAGCACCCAACCAGATCACGGTCTTGCGCGCGCGATCAATGGAGTGCCCTCGGGTCACAAGAGAAGAACTCATCATGCCACCGACAAGCGCGCCGAAATCAGCGGCAACCCAGGGCAACCAGGCGAAAAACGCGATCGCCCTGAGATCAAAGCCTCTGATATCGATGAGGTATTGGGGCAGCCAAAACAAAAAGAAATAAAACGGGAAATCACTGACCACGCGGGCAATGAGAATGCCCCAGAATTCCCGATGCGAGAGCAAGGAAGTCCAGCCAGCCTCGCTCTGCTGACCGGAACGATTCTCGAGTATTAAGGCTTGCTCAGCGGGATCTATGGCCGGGTGTGTCTCGGGCGCGTGATACCAGCGCTGCCACAGTATCACCCACACCAATCCCAGTGAGCCCGGGATGACAAAGGCCCATTGCCAACCCAGAGACTGCATTGTCCAAACCGTGAGCGGCGGAGTGATGATCGCGCCAAGGCCCGCCCCCAGCATAAAGATGGCCACCGCGGTCGAGCGCTCATTGGCAGGAAACCACTGGGCGACCGCTTTACTGGCTGCCGGAAAGTTCGCCGCCTCGGCAATACCCAGAATCACTCGCAGCGTGAAAAAGCTCCACAGTCCGCGACCCAAGGCATGCAGGATCGTCGCCACGCTCCAGAATACGGCGGCAAGACTGAAGGCGCGTTTGGTACCCAACCGGTCGATCAGTGGGCCCGAAATCAGTTGGCCAACGCCATAGGCCAACAGAAAGCCGCTGGTGATCAATCCATAATCGGCATCACCGATACCAAATTCACCTCTCAGCACGGGTGCTACCACACCAAATACCGACCGGTCGATGTAGTTGATAGTGGTGATGACCGCCAGAAGGATGGCGATGCGCCAGCGTACGGCCATGGCTGCCCCTCTTTTATTGTTTTTGGAACCCTGCTCCTTGGATCAGAGCGGCTGCCAGATCGACCACAGCAGCGCCGCCGACAGCACAACGAGTATCACGCCAAACACGCGGTCCAACAAGCTGCCATGCTGCGTGAAATAGCCCGACCAGGCCGGTCGGGATAACAGCAAGGCCACCACTATGTACCAGAGAGCATCAATCACAGCTGCAGTGGCCGCAATCATGAGCTGGGCGCTCAGCGTGGCATCGGGCTGGATGAACTGACTGAAAAGCGCCGCAAAAAAAACCGCGACTTTTGGGTTGGATAACGCAATGACAAGGCCTTCTCTTGCCGCTTCGCCGCCTCCGCTGTTCGCCTGACCCGTATCGGCGGCAACTCCGCGCTGCGTCATGAGCGCGCGGCAGCCGAGATACAGCAGAAATCCGGCTCCCAGAACACGCAGACCGTAAAACCACGTTGGCTGGGCCAAGAGCAACGCACCCAGTCCACTGACCATTAGCGCCGCCCAAAGGAAAATGCCAAAACCGTGCGACAATGCACAGATGGTGCCCGCGCGGGTGCCACTGGTGACCGAGTGACGCACCACGATGGCAAGACTGGGCCCGGGTGACATCGCGCCCAGCAGACACACCAGGGCCAGCGACAGCCACGTGAATAGTGTCATCCCCAATGCCCTCCTTCTCCCCGCTGAATTGTCGGCCGGCGCAGTCCGATAAGCTATGTCCGGTCATGTTGCCGAAACCGCATAAGTACTATATCTTCACAGCGTATTCGTTTTTTCATGACTAAAATCTGCGGCGCAATGGCAACCATCAACGTCCGCTATCAAACGTCCCTTAATCGGGGCACTGGAGGAGCACGCCGTGTCACATCAGTACAAAGCACGTCCTACCGCATTCCACCGTAAAACCATTGTCGCGGGTGTAGCAGCGGCCATTGGCGCGGGTAGCGCCGGTTTGAGCTGGAGCGCCGAGCTTGAAGAAGTCGTGGTCACAGCCCGTCAGCGAGCGGAGTCGTCACAAGACATCCCGATGATGGTGCAATCACTCTCAGGCGAAGAAATTCAGAGACAGGGTATCACGACGCTCGAGGATTTCTCTCGTCAAGTAGCGGGCCTTAATGTGCAAACTACAGTGCCCGGACAGAACACTATTGTTTTCCGCGGAGTCAGTGACGGAGGCGGCTTCCTAGTGGATCCCACGGCCGCTGTTTATCTCGACGAACAACCGATGTCTCTTACCTCTGCTTCGCCTGACATTTACCCCGTAGATCTTGCGCGTATCGAGGCGTTGGCTGGCCCTCAATCAACACTCTACGGAGCATCATCTCAGAGCGGGGCAATCCGCGTAATCACTAATAAACCCGACCCTAGTGGTTTCGATGCGAATCTTGGAGCAGGAATTTCAACCGTACAAAATGGTGGCACAGGGTACGAAGTGGATGGCATGGTTAACATCCCCCTCAGCGACACCGTGGCCATTCGGCTAGCGGGTTTCAGCGCTAAAGATGCGGGGTTTATTGATAATGTTCTGGGCACTACTGTTGATGCAGGAGTAGGCTTTCCTGGGCTTGCGGGACTCGGCGGCCAACAAACAAATGCCAGTGCGGTGGCGGACGACATCAACGAGGTCGAGTGGATGGG
>CAXEVD010000220.1:0-4032 GCA_963999395.1 uncultured Halieaceae bacterium | reverse complement strand
GTGGTGGCCCAATCTTGTGCTATGGCTGCCGGGCCTATTGGGGCGATAATAGAGTAAGTCGGCCGCGGGCGGTGACGCCACCGTCCCGCTCGTCGCAAAACAATAGGCTCTGAGCCACCGGGGGGACACCATGTCAATAGAAGAGCTCGATACGCATCCACTGCCCTTTGGCGAGCTGGCACTGCAAACCATTGCCATGCCGAAAGACACCAACGCCAACGGCGACATTTTTGGCGGATGGCTGCTGTCGCAAATGGACCTAGCGGGCAGCATTACTGCCTCAGAACTCGCCGAGGGGCGGGTGGCCACCGTAGCCATCGAAGGCATGTCGTTTCTCACCCCTGTGCACGTGGGTGCCGTCGTGAGCTGCTACTGCGATGTGCTGGAGACGGGGCGGAGCTCCGTCCGCATTCTCGTGGAGGTCTGGATTAACGCCAAACAGGATGGAGAGCCCCTCAAAGTCACCGAGGGGGAGTTTATTTACGTGGCGATCGACGAGAACAAGCTCACTCGGCCGATTCCGCAGTAAGTGAGACCGGCGGTAGCAACCGGTTGCGGCCGTTGAGATACGCTCGCTCGGAAATCTCGTGGTAGGTCCGCACTTTCTCCGCGAAGGCAAAGTAGGAGGCCGCGATCTTTTTCGCCATGGGGTCGGCATTGACCAACGCTTCGATCGCCACCTGACTGCTCTCATACAGCGCGTCCATGACATCGTCGGGTAGCAGCAGCACCTCGGTCTCAAACTCGGTGAGCAAAATCTGCAGAGACTCGCTGTTGTTGGCGGTGAAATCATCCAGCATATCGGTGTTGGTCGCTCGCGCCGCGACCCGCACAATCGCCTGCAGGTCCTCCGGTAGTGACGCCAGCGCCTCAGCATTCACAATGGTCTCGAGCATCGCACCCGGCTCGTGCCATCCGGGGTAGTAGTAATAGTCTCCCACCTCCATCAAGCCAAGCGTGCGGTCGTTATAGGGCCCCACCCATTCCACCGCATCGATCACGCCGGTTTGCATGGAGGTATACACCTCGCCCCCGGCTATGCGCACCGCCGAGCCGCCGGCGGCGTCAAACACCTCGCCGGCCAAACCGGGAATCCGCATCTTGAGCCCCTTAAGGTCGGCGCGGGTATTGAGACGGATATTAAACCAGCCCGCCATCTGCACACCGGTGCTGCCACCCGCAAAGGGCACGACTCCGAAGGGCGCATATAGCTCTCGCCACAACTCAAGCCCGCCCCCATAGTGGAGCCAGCCGTTGGCCTCCTGCGCGGTCATGCCAAAAGGCACCGCCGTGTAGAAAACGGACGCGGGTATCTTGCCCTTCCAGTAATAGGCCGCGCCGTGGCCAGCCTCCGCCACCCCCGTAGAGACGGCATCAAAGACTTCAAAAGCGGGCACGATCTCGCCAGCACCAAAGACCTTGATGCGTAGGCGCCCACCGGAGGCTTCGTTGACCCGGCGCGCAAAATTCTCAGGCGCTGCGCCGAGGCCCGGTAGGCCTTTCGGCCAGGTGGTGACCAGCTTCCATTCAATGACCTCTACCGGACCATCCTGGCTCGCTGTTGCCTGATCTGGGCCTGAAACCCGATCCAGCGTCCACAGGGCAATGACCGCCACCAAGGCGGCTGTGAGCCCCAAGACGACGACGGGAAGTACCTGTTTTTCGCGCATGCCCGGTCCTTAGAGTATCGTCAGGTTGGCGTATTGAAGCACAAGCCACTTGCTGCCTTCACTGAAGCTGACCTCCACCCGGGCATTGCTGCCCTGACCCTCGAACTGGGTCACAACCCCCTCACCAAAAACCTGATGCAGCACACGCCTACCCAGATCGATGCCGACAGGCGGCGGCTCGGATAGAGAGGAATGAGCGAGTGAACCGACCGGGCGGGAGACAGTTCCGTTAAGGCGCACCTCTTTAATCAACTCTGCCGGGATCTCGCGGATGAATCGCGAAGGAGTGTTATACATATCTCCGCCGTAGAGGCGGCGGTTTTCAGCGTAGGTGATCGCCAGTTTTTTCATCGCCCGGGTGATGCCGACATAGGCCAACCGCCGCTCTTCCTCCAGACGGCCGGGCTCTTCCAGCGACATCTGGTGCGGAAACAGGTTTTCTTCCATACCGGCAATGAACACCATTGGGAACTCGAGACCCTTGGCGGAGTGCAGCGTCATCATCTGGATGCTGTCCTCATAGGGATCCGCTTGGCCTTCTCCTGCGTCGAGCGCCGCGCTGTCGAGAAACGCCTGCAGTGGTGAGATTTCCTCATCCTCGGGCTCAAACAAGCGTGTAGCCGTCACTAATTCCTGCAGGTTCTCGACCCGGGCCTGACCGCGCTCGCCCTTCTCCGAACGGTGATAGTCGAGAAGGCCCGTCACCTCGATCGCATACTCGGTCAGTTCATCGAGCGGCAGGGTTTCTGAAGACCGATCGAGGTCGTCGATAAGCGCCTGAAAATTGCCGAGCGCGGTCAGCGCTCTGGCGGGCAACAGGCTCTGCTCGCGAGTGCGGTGGATCGCCTGCCACATCGGAATCTGCTCTGCCCGTGCGACCTCCCGAATTTTCTCGACCGTCTTGCTGCCAATGCCCCGAGGTGGTGTATTAAGGACCCGCTCCAGCGCGGGGTCATCGTCGCGGGTTTGTGCTAATCGCAGGTAGGCGAGCGCATTGCGGATCTCGAGGCGCTCATAAAAGCGCTGGCCGCCATAAATTCGGTACGGGATGCCCTCCCGCAATAACGCCTCTTCCAGCACCCGCGACTGGGCGTTCGAACGATACAGAATAGCGATCGAGCGACGAGGGTGGCCATCACCGAACCAGGTTTCAGCCTGCTCGACGATGTAACGCGCCTCGTCTTGCTCGTTAAAGCCGGCATAGAGCGTAATGGGCTCGCCCCGCTCACCCTCTGTCCAGAGATTTTTGCCGAGGCGCCCCGCATTGCGAGCGATCAGCCCGTTAGCTGCCTCGAGAATCGTCGCCGTGGAGCGGTAGTTCTGTTCCAAGCGAACTGTCTCGGTCCCGGCAAAATCCTCTGCGAAGCGCTGGATATTTTCGACTCTTGCGCCTCTCCAGCCGTAGATCGATTGATCATCGTCACCGACTGCAACCACAGGAATCGACTTACCTGCCAGCACCCTGAGCCAGGCATATTGAATGGTGTTGGTATCCTGAAACTCGTCGACCAGAATAGTTTGGAATCGCTGCTGGTAATGTTGCAGGGTCTCAGGCGACTTCAGCCACAATTCATGGGCACGTAATAACAGCTCCGCGAAGTCAACCAACCCCCCGCGATCACAGGTCTCCTCGTAGGCCGCATAAATACGCACCATCGTCTTGGCATACAGGTCCCCCTCCGGCGCCTCTACATGCCTGGCGCGCAATCCCTCATCTTTTTGACCATTAATGAACCACTGCGCTTGCTTAGGCGGCCAACGCGCCTCATCGAGATCAAGCTCTCTGCATATGCGCTTAACCACCCGTAGCTGATCATCGCTATCGAGAATCTGGAATTGCTGGGGAAGCCCCGCCTCGCGCCAATGCGCTTTAAGGAGTCGATGCGCGAGGCCGTGGAAAGTCCCCACCCACAGACCATGGGTGGGTATCTGTAGCATGTCCTCTATGCGGCCCCGCATTTCCCGGGCTGCCTTGTTCGTGAACGTGACGGCCAGCACGGAATGGGCTGAGAATCGCTCTGCCCGAATCAACCAAGCGATACGGTGCACGAGGACACGGGTTTTGCCCGATCCCGCGCCTGCCAGCACTAGCAAATTGCCAGACGAGGCGGTCACGGCCTCCCGTTGAGCCGTATTTAAGGGGTTCAAAATATCCGATACATCCATGCGCGCAGTGTACCGGAATGGCGGGATATGGCTGAAGCGGCCGCCACTGACGCAGTGCGGATGGCGGTTCCTTAGCACCGTTTTCATTGGTATAACGGAAGGATATCTAACGGGTCTTTTGCGGCACCTTACCGGTCGTAACAGCCTTACCGACATTCACGGGCAAGCGGCCCGATGGCGCCCCGGCGAAAGCTTT
>CAXEVD010000219.1:0-4058 GCA_963999395.1 uncultured Halieaceae bacterium | reverse complement strand
CCGACACTGGGCTCGGCATCGGCAGCCCGGGAGATCACGAGCTCCGGGACGAGATCCGGGACGATGAGTGGCCGTGGTTCGACCGAGATGACGGCAGCCTCCGTTGCGGTGGCGTCGAGCCGGACCAACCGGTCAGGGCCGTCGAGATCGGCGATCCGGGGGGCGTCGGCCGGCGAGATGGTCACGAGCCGGTACCCCTCGGCCTCGAACCGCTCGATCGCTGCGCCGAGATCGTCGACCGGGATCACCGCCCGTTCGACTCCCACGGCTACGTCCCCTGGCGCTTCTGGATGTTGGCCCACTCGTCGCGCAGGCCGACCGTGCGGTTGTCATAGCCCCAGTTGGGATGCGTCGGCGCGTGATTCCCGGCCTGAAACCGACGGTAGGCGTTGTAGCTGGGCGCAAAAATCAGCTGTGTGTCCGCCATAAGTTCGAGGCATCCAGCGACCGCTTGCTGCAATAGCGGGGTACCCTCGATATCGCCGCTGTCAAAAACGTTCTGGCCCGAGGTATCGAGCAGGCTGCAGTGCACGTGCATGCCGTTGCCGGCCTGGTTTTCCATGGGCTTTGGCATAAAGCTCGCCAGCGCACCGAATCGTTCGGCGACGCCGCGAATACACCGCTGCATGCGAATGACTTGATCGCAATAGGCGACGGCGTCGTCGGAATAGGCAACATTGATTTCGTATTGGGCGGGTGCCGCTTCCTTCAAGACACCTTCGTAGGGCAGGCCTTGCGCCTCAAAACTGGCTTTCAGCGCTTCAAAAAACGCCGCATGTTCATCCAGCGCGCTAAGTCCATACAGATTGCCGCCGGTTTCATTCTCGGCAGGCAGTGCGTCCCGCAGTGTCTGGTTGTCATCTGGGCGTTTGAACAGATTGAACTCGAGCTCAATGGCGACCCTGGGGACAAAGCCTTTTTGCTCAAGCTTGTCGACCACCTGCGCCAGCACCTGTCTGGGGTCTGAGAGAAGGGGTGAGCCGTCGTCCTTGAACATGGTCAGTACGACCTGCGCGCGATCTATACCGGTGGCCGTCAAAACCGGGACCAGCGAGTCCGGCACCGCCTGACACCAGCCATCGAGATCCCCGTTGTCGAGCGCGATCCGCGGCACGTCGCGGCCCCAGGCGTCCTGTGCCACGGCTGACTTGGGGAGTTTGATGCCGTCGGTGAGGAGTGCAGGCAGCTTTTCGATCGGCAACCACTTGCCGCGTGCGGCACCATTACAGTCCGTGATCAGGGCCTCTACCGTCTCGATGTCGGGATGTTGGGCCAGCAGTGTGTCAGCGTTTGAGTGCATCTGGGGATTCTCTGTCGAGGAGGCGAGTTTACCCGCGCGGGCACAGCCTCACCAGTCGAGAGGCGCGGTACGCCAGTGATTTTCCCAGGCCGTGCGCACCTTGTTGGGGCAGCGCAGGCTGCCGCTGGAACCGTTGTAGGCAGCCAGTGCCCGGTTCAGGTTCTGATCCTCCCGGTCCAAATAAAAGCGCAGAATGTGACAGCCGTAACGAAGATTGGTGGGAGTGTGGGTCAGGTTGTTGTCCCTTCGCCCGATCTCGTCTTTCCGGAATGGCATGACCTGCATCAGGCCCTGTGCCCCGACGCGAGGGACGGCGAAGCGATCAAAGGTACTCTTCACCTCGATCACCGACAACACCAACTCGGGTGGCAAATTGAGCTCGGTCGCCTGCTGGTGAACCCGTGTTAACAGGTCGAGTCTTTCTGGGGGGTCGGCAAGGAAGCGGGCGAGCCGCTGCTGCATGTCGGCCAGCCACACCTCGGCGGCGTAGCGATCTTCAAAGCTGTCTTCGGCAAATAAAGCAAGGTTCAGATAATCGGTGAGCGCGGCCCTGTCCTCTTCAGACTCGGCTTTGAGTGCCGTAGCGGTCAGCAGTAGTAGTGAGAATAGAATCCCGAGCTGAGTGCGGCGCACACCGATCAGCCGCCGGCAAGCAGCCGCTGTAGGCGGCCGATGATGTGGGCGGGCGAGACCATCTCGGTCTCGCCGCCGCGGCGCTGGGTGAGCTCAAGATGACCCTCCGCAAGCGACCGTTCTCCCACGGTCACCCTCAGCGACATGCCCAAAAGCTCCATTTCTGCGAACTTGACCCCCGGCCGCTCCGACCGGTCGTCAAGCAACACGCTGAGGCCTGCATCCGCACAGGCAGCGTAGAGCTGCTCGGTGGCCTCCCGCACCACTTCTGACTTGTCCATGCCCAGCGGGACGATGGCTACGTCGAAAGGCGCCATCGCGGAGGGCCAGATGATGCCGTTGTCGTCATGGTTTTGCTCAATGGCGGCCGCGACGATGCGTGTAATACCAATGCCGTAACAGCCCATGACCATGGGCTGGCTGCGGCCCTGTTCATCCAGCACGGAAGCAGACATGGACTCGGAGTACTTGGTGCCCAACTGAAAAATATGGCCGACCTCAATGCCCCGGCGAATCTCCAGGGTGCCCTCGCCGCAGGGGCTCGGGTCGCCGCTCACAATCTCACGAATATCGGCAAACTCGGCATCGGGGACGTCGCGGCGCCAGGTGGCGCCCTTGACGTGGTAGCCGTCCTCATTGGCGCCACATACGAAACTGGGCATTTGCGCCGCGGTATGATCCACCACAACCCTGACGGGGGCGCCAACAGGGCCCAGTGAACCAAAGCCGGCGCCCAGACAGGCTTTCACCTCATCGGGCTCCGCCATCACCAGCGGCGACGCCATGCCCGGCAACTTGGCTGCCTTGATGGCATTCAGGCGATGGTCACCGCGAACGACCAGCGCCACCAGCTCGCCCTGTTCGTCTTTGGCTAGCAGTGTTTTGATCGACTGCTCGGCGGGAATACCCAGCTGCTCGGCGAGCGCATCAATCGTGGTCATGCCGGGCGTTGCGAATTTCTCCAGCGCGGGCATTTCGCCGTCTTCGGTGGCGCCACTAGCCGCTGGCAGGGCGGGCGCCAGCTCCACGTTGGCCGCGTAGTCGCTGCCGGTAGAAAAGGCAATGGCGTCTTCGCCACTCTCTGCCAAAACATGGAACTCGTGGGAGTGTGCCCCACCAATGGCGCCGGTATCGGCCTCGACTGCGCGGAAGTCGAGGCCCAGCCGGGTAAAGATTGCGGTGTAGGCTTCGTGCATGCGCCAATAGGTCTGTTCCTGTGACGCTTGATCAATATGAAAGGAGTAGGCGTCCTTCATGATGAACTCCCTTGAGCGCATCACGCCAAAGCGCGGCCGGATTTCGTCGCGGAATTTGGTCTGGATCTGGAAAAGATTGATCGGCAGTTGTTTGTAGCTTTTGATCTCGCTTTTGGCGATCTGTGTAATGACCTCTTCGTGTGTGGGCCCGAGGCAGAAGGGGCGCTGGTGACGGTCCTCCAGTCGACACAGCTCGGGTCCGTAGAGCTCCCAGCGGCCAGACTCCTCCCAAAGCTCGCCCGGCTGAACCACCGGCATGCTCAGCTCCAGCGCGCCGGCGCGCTCCATTTCTTCCCGGACAATGTGCTCAACTCTGCGCAGCACGCGAAGCCCCAGTGGCATCCAGTTATAGATACCGGCGGCGACCCGGCGGATCAACCCGGCCCGCAGCATGAGCTGATGGCTGACAACCTCAGCGTCTGAAGGGGTCTCTTTCAGAGTCGACAGCAGGAACTCACTGGTTCGCATAACACACTCCACACAGATGGCGTTCATTCTAAAGGGGCCGAGTGCAGGCCGTACAGTTATGGCGATGTGAATCCTAGATGTGCCGGCGATGTCTTGATACCGGTGACGGCGTAGATGATTCTGCGCGTGGGGCTCAGCCTATGGGACGCTAACCATGGGAACCTAGGGATGGTTGGTGCTAGCCTTGCTTGTCGGTGGCTGCCGGGTGTTGTTGAATCGTTTCCTAAGGAGTCGGGGCGATGCCGCCCTGGTTGGGGTAATCGCGTGAGGCAGGCCAATGGGAAAGACGAAAACCGACAAGCAACCGAAAAAAGCCGCTGTTGCCAAAAAAATGAAGCCGGTGAAAGCCAAACTCACCAAGTCGCAGGTGTTTGATGCGCTGGCCGAAGACAGTGGTATGG
>CAXEVD010000218.1:0-4061 GCA_963999395.1 uncultured Halieaceae bacterium | reverse complement strand
TCGTTGCGTTAGCAGCTCGGTTTTTCCAGAGCCCGCGGGCGCACTGACACAAAAGCTCCGTGTCGGATCGATCGCTTCCCGCCGGACACCGTGGTCTGAGGCCGTCATGCTGGATCCTCCAACGCTGCTGGATCGGCATTGACGTTCACCTCGTTAATGCGACACAGCGATGCCAGATCGCAATAATCGCAGGCGCCGGGTTGAGGGCTGACGGTAGCCTCCCCCGCCATGAATTCCCTGGCCAGTTGCTGTAATGATGCCTCCCATTGCGCGACGAGTTCAGGCCACGTGGCAGCGATACTGCGGGTTTGCTGCTCAAGGGATTTTTTATCGCCTTTGGCTAAGCCCAGGTCTTCGCCCAATGCGATGAACTGAACCGGATCACTCGCCGGCAGCTCGGCAAATGCGATGCCTTGTATCTTGGGATCAAGCAGGCTGTATAGCGGCAGCTGCGGTTCTTGTGGACGCTCCCCCAGCCAGCGAGTCCTCGAGGGCGCCCGGGTTTTATAGTCGATGACCGCTCTGCGGCCATCCTCAAATTCGTCGATTCGATCAGGGCGCAGGGTGAGCGACAGGCCCTCCACCTGTAGCGTTTGGTTTTGCTCCATCTCCACGACGCGAAACGAGGCACTCCGCTCCCGCTCATGCCCTAACCATTGTGCTAGCAGATCAACGCACAACTTATGCTCTAATTGCCAACAAGCTGAACCCACCCGCTCTCGCAGACCGTAACCTCGGGCCTCGCAGGCGCTTTCGGTCTGTTGCATCGCGCCGGATACCGCTTCCTCAATCAGGTTCTGCTCCGCTTCGGGTGATAGTGAAATCAATGCATCACTGGACTCGATCTGCCTCCACAGTCTGAACAAGGCCTCATGGAGAAATGCCCCTCTCTCGGATGCCGAAATCCCGATTACTGTCGGTTGAAGTGAAGGCAGATTGAGCCGGTGCCTCGCGAACGCGCGAAAGGGACAGGCCGCCTGATCACGGATGAGCGAGGTGCCGCCGGCTGTCTCAGGCGTCTCAAGAGGCAGTGATGGGTCTTCCGGAGCGGGCTCTACTTGCAACGGGCCCGCCCATCGCGCTGGCGGAAACCAAGCGGTATTGGCCTCGCTCACCGTGCCGGACAATAGAGCGCTGGCATGCTGTGGCAATCCTTGCTCAGTTCTGTGGAAGCTGGCGATGACCTCGCGACTACCGGCAAACCAGACCTGAAGCAGCGTACTGGCTTCCTCGGTCAGCGCCGATTCATCGATGTCCGTCATGCCGAGCGCTTTTTGGATAGCCGCTGGCAAGAACGGTTCAACGCGTGGCCGGGCCGGTAGTGCACCTCGTTGCGCGCCGCAAATCCACAGAGCATCAAATCGACCGCCTACGGCTTCCAGAGGCCCTAATACCTGAATGCTGTCATGGGGGGTTTTCGGCTGGAAAACAGTCGCAGCCAGACAGTCCCGCCAGAGACCGAGGGCAGATTCATAGGACTGATGAGCCAGCACCCCTGCGAGCGAGGCAAGCGAGTCGAGGCTCGCATCAAGGCGCTGGAACTGCTGATATTCAATCGAATCCAGACGGGGTCTGCCCGGCCAACCCCAGAGCGCCAGGCGCTCCCGAATTACCTCTGTCCAATCATCAAGATTCTTGACGCCCTTTCGCGTCCGGCTGGATCTGATCGAACGCAGGATGGCAGTCACCCGAGACGAGGGGTTTAGGCGAGCAGCGATGTGTAGCGCATTCTCGAGTGAAATCTCATGACTGCCCGACATGAACTGCGCCTGAATCAGCGCGGGAATCATCTCTGAATCGTCCTTGAATGCGAGATACGGCGAGCGCGCCAGACTCAACCATTGGGGGCGGCCAAGCGGATGCACCTCCCATTCCAACGCGGCCAGCGCATCCCGAAACAAAGGTGTGTTGGCCAGCGGCATGCCGGTCGCAAAGTTGACGGGCAGATCGTTGTAACGGGCGTCGAGGCAATCGAATTCCTGCCGGAGAAAGTACTCGAGACGATTGCGATCGTTGGCCATGTCCAGCAGCACAATGCCAACGCGTTTCCCAGAGCCGGCACTGCTTACACGCGCCCACTGCGCGGCGGCAAACAGTTCGTCATCCCGGGTGGTAAAAGACTGCACAGGAAGATCAGCATAGTTACCGCGGCCCGGATAGATCAGCGTCACGCTAGTCAGGTGGTCGAGGGCTTTGCGAGTCAGCGGCGGCAGATCAGGTACAGTAAAAAGCCCCACTGTTGGTCGCTCTGTCACCGACAGCGTCAGTAATTGCTGATAAGCCCCATAGCGCGTGACCGCTCCGAGCTCGCTGAGCCGCGCGCTGTATCGGCGAGCCCACTCCGAAAACACCTGGCAGTCCTCGTCGTAATGAAAGGCTGACCAGAGATCTTTCAAGCCGGCGCCGTCATGCATCATCAGTTTGTTCCAGGCGGCCTGAGCACGCTGGGCGGCCGCTCTGGGATGGGTGAGGGAGAAGCCGACACGCTCCTCCAAATCGCTCCTGATGAGCTGCTGCCAAACGGCCAGATCCTGCTGGGGTGTCAACAGTCGCGAGGGAGGTAGTCGACCAGCCTCCACAGCGCGCGACCAGGCCTGCTCCAACCAACTGTCAACCGTTGTCACACTCGGAGTGGCGATGACCGAGCCAGCGCTTTCGCAATGCCGGACCCAGCTCTCTGTGATCTCGCGTGCAAGCCGTTTTCCTGGCGTCACAATGCACGCCCCCGACTCCAGCAAGGGCAAGAAGAGCGGTAAATCAACGGTCGCACGCATGGTGTGGAGTATCCCATGGGCGTCAGAGGGTCGGGAACCCGCTGACGAGTATATGTGTCGCTTGCTGCGACAGATCACGGCGCTGCAGCGTTGCGACTGAATTTCCTCCACCGAATCGGTACACTCCCGCCCCCCGGAAGTGCCTGACTGTCGTCACGGCGCGATGAATCCGAGGGCGAGCTGACGAGACGTCGGTCTAGAACACGAGGACAACATGGTGGCCAACCCCCAGATACACAACGTGAACGTTGCGGATCAGCGCGTCTTGATCTCGCCCGCCGAGTTACGGGACATGATCGAGATTCCAGAGGCGATTTACGACTTTGTTTCTGCGTCCCGGACGACCATCGAACAGATCATTGACCGGCAAGATCATCGATTGATGGTGGTAGTGGGGCCCTGCTCGATTCACGATGTGGACGCCGCTCTGGACTACGCCAACCGCTTAAAAGACTTGTCAGAACGGGTCGCTGAGAACCTGTACCTAATCATGCGCGTTTACTTTGAGAAACCGCGAACAACCGTCGGCTGGAAGGGTCTGATCAATGACCCCAACCTCGACGATTCCTTTGAGATTGAGAATGGCCTTACGATCGGTCGTACATTACTCAGGGATATACTGGCGCTGGGGCTGCCGGCCGCCACGGAAGCGCTCGACCCCATTACGCCGCAGTATCTAAATGATCTCATCAGCTGGTCTGCCATCGGGGCCAGAACAACCGAATCACAAACCCATCGTGAAATGGCCAGCGGACTGTCTTCTCCCGTGGGGTTCAAAAATGGTACCGATGGCGGTTTGGCAGTCGCGGTCAACGCCTTACATTCAGTTGCCAATCCGCATCGCTTTTTAGGCATCAACTCGGAAGGCAAGGTGTCGGTGTTTGAAACCAGCGGCAATCGGTATGGTCACATTGTGCTGAGAGGGGGCACCCATGGCCCCAATTACCGCGCCGAAGATATTGCCCAATGCGAAGCAGATCTTCAGGCCGCGAGGCTATCCGCCAGCATCATGGTCGACTGCAGTCACGCTAACTCCGAAAAGGATCCGACACTGCAGCCTACTGTGGCAAGCAATGTGGCCAAGCAGATTGTCGATGGCAATCGCTCCATTATCGGGCTCATGCTGGAAAGCCATCTTGAGGCCGATAATCAGGCGATTCCGGACGACCTATCGGCATTACGCTGTGGCGTGTCCGTGACGGATGGCTGTATTGATTGAGCGACAACTGAGTCCCTTATCCTAGAGCTCTCTGAAGCTACTGCCGCCGCAATAAAAGCACGAGCGGC
>CAXEVD010000217.1:0-4074 GCA_963999395.1 uncultured Halieaceae bacterium | reverse complement strand
TGGTGGCCCAGGGCGGCTTCCATGGCTTGGGCAATACGCGTTACAAATCGAGCGTGAACCGGGCCCCGCGCCAGAGCTCGCCGGGGACAGAGGGAGAGTCGCGCAAGCTCAAGCTGGAGCTGAAAGTGCTCGCCGATGTAGGCTTGCTGGGGCTGCCCAATGCGGGCAAATCCACGTTTATCCGCGCGGTATCGGCGGCGACGCCCAAGGTCGCGGACTATCCTTTCACGACGTTGATTCCCAGTCTGGGCGTAGTGAAAGTCGATGCGCATCGCTCTTTTGTGGCGGCGGATATCCCGGGGTTGATCGAGGGTGCCTCGGAGGGCGCCGGTCTCGGTATTCGCTTTCTGAAACATCTGACCCGCAACCGGGTCCTCTTGCACCTCGTAGATATCGCACCGATTGACGGGAGCGACCCCGCAGATGCCGCGTGTGCTGTGGTGCGTGAGTTGGAGCGCTTTAGTCCGGCGCTGGCGGCCAGACCCCGATGGCTGGTGCTCAACAAAATTGATTTGCTTGATAGCGATGCGGTTGCCAGCTGCAGGAAACGCGTGGTCGCGGCCTTGAACTGGCAAGGTCCTGTATATGAGATCTCCGCCGTGGCGGGGCAGCACACCGAGTCGTTGTGCGGAGATCTGATGACCCACCTGGAAGCTCAGGCCGAGGCGCTACGAGACAATCCAGAGGCGGAAGAAGCCGAGCACGCGGCGCAGGAACAGATGCAGCAAGAAGCCCGCGAGCGAATCACTGCTTTGCAGGCTGCCAGAGCAGCGGCAAAGGCAAGGGCGCGCGACGGGCTGGATGATGGCCTTGATGATGACGACAGTGAAGTGGAAGTGGAGTACCGACATTGACCGATACGGTGCAACACGCTGATCGGCAGCGACTTGCTCGGGCCCGACGATGGGTCGTTAAGGTGGGCAGTGCGCTGCTGACTAATGACGGACGCGGTCTGGACGCGTCAGTGGTCAAGATGCTGGCAGATCAACTGGCCGCGCTGCGTTCGCGGGGCTGCGACGTCGTACTCGTCTCCAGCGGTGCGATTGTGGCGGGCCTTGCGCGCCTGAATCTCGCCGAGCGCCCCCACGAAGTCCATTTATCCCAGGCCGCCGCGGCGGTCGGACAGTCGGCGTTGGTGCGCGCCTACGAAGAGCATCTCAGCCCCCACGGCGTGACCACGGCGCAGATTCTGTTGAGCCATGCAGACGTGCGCGCGCGTGATCGCTATCTCAACGCTCGAAGCACCCTCAGCACGCTACTGGCCATGAACGTGCTGCCGATCGTGAACGAAAACGACACGGTCGTGACGGATGAAATTCGTCTGGGAGACAACGACACCCTGGCGGCACTGGTGGCTAATTTGGTGGATGCCGATGCCTTGCTGATTCTCACGGATCAGGATGGGTTGATGGACAGTGACCCCCGTCACAGCGCGGATGCGGCGCTCATCCAAACTGCAGATGTGCACGATAGCTCGCTGGATGCGATTGCAGGCGCCGGCAGCGCGCTCGGTCGTGGAGGGATGGCGACCAAACTCAGTGCGGCACGCCTAGCCGCCAGATCGGGCACCGCCACGGTCATCGCCAACGGACGACAGCCTGATGCCGTTACGCAGGTTGCCGGGGGCGGGTTGCTGGGCACCTTTTTGCAGACCCAACGCCAACCCCAGAGTGCCCGTAAACAGTGGCTGGCCAGCTTGCTGCACGCGCAGGGGAGCCTGATGCTGGATGATGGCGCCGTGAAGGGCGTCTCGGATCAGGGTCGGTCGCTATTACCCATCGGCGTTGTTAGCGTCGCGGGGGATTTTCAGCGCGGTGATCTGGTGTCCTGCCTCGACAGCGCCGGTCGGGAACGCGCGCGGGGTCTGGTGAACTATTCCAGTGAGGAAGCCAAAGCGCTGGCGGGCAAAGCGTCTGCCGACATCGAGTCAGTGTTGGGGTACCGCGGCGAAGAAGAGCTGATTCACCGCGACAATCTGGTGGGAAGCTAGGATCATGACCGATACATCGCTGCTTGCGCTGTATGGCACGGCGCTGTTCGCCGCCTCGTTTCTGGGGAGCGGCTTGCCGCGACTGTTCCGTATGACCCACACCCGCACCCAAATGGTGTTGAGCCTGATATCGGGACTGATGCTGGGCGTCGCCCTGCTGCATTTGATACCGCATGCCTTTGCTAACGGCCAGTCGATTGACACGGTTATGATCTGGGCCCTGTCCGGTCTGATTTTTATGCTGCTGTTATTGCGCTGGTTTCATTTTCATCAGCACGACTTCGCGAGCGCTGAGGCGGACTGCGACCTGGACTCGGCGGATGAGCATCATCACGCGCATGCCCACCTGCCCGAGCAGGCGTTGGGTGCCATGGGTTTGTTCGCAGGACTGTGTGTTCACACCGTCGTCGACGGTATTGCCCTCGGCGCGGTCCTTATCGGGTCGGCGCAAGACGCATCATTGGCGAGTGTCGGTGTCTTTCTGGCGATCCTGCTGCACAAGCCGCTCGATGCGCTATCTATCGAGACAGTAATGGGCGCGAGGGGTTGGTCCTCAACCAGTCGCTGGACAGCCGGTACGGTCTTTGCACTCTTATGCCCGTTGACCGCAGCCGCCTTTTATTTAGGTGCGTCGGCGCTCGTTCCGCACGACGGCCTGTTGCCGGCCAGCCTGGCTTTTGCGGCAGGCGCCTTTATCTGTATCGCGTTAGGTGATTTGTTGCCGGAGGTACAGTTCCACAGCCACGACCGGCTCCGACTGACGCTACTCTTCTTACTGGGCGTGGGAGTCGCGTTCGCCCTGGGCTGGCTGGAGCCCGCGCACTGAATTTTTAACGCGCTGCGCCTAGCTTTTGGGCCAGCTGATCGGTGCGTTGGGGATCCGACTCGGCGTCGAGCCAGCCGCTCAGCTCGTCGTTGATGAGATCGGTGAGGGCCGCCAAGTGACCGTCCTGGGCATTCAGGCAGGGAATATATTCGTAGCGCGTACCGCCGGCCTCGAGAAAAATGTCCCGGTTCTCCATGCCAATCTCCTCGATAGTTTCCAAGCAATCGGCAGAGAAGCCCGGGCACACCACCTGCACCGCTGTTACGCCCTGGCCTGGGAGCGCCTCCAGCGTTTCGTCGGTATAGGGCTGTAGCCATTCCTCGCGGCCAAACCGCGATTGAAACGTGGTGATCATCTCGTTTTCTGACAAGTCCAGTTGCTCGCCAATGAGTCGAGACGTTTTGTGGCACTGACAGTGATAGGGGTCGCCCTCGAGCAGATACCGCTTGGGCATACCGTGGTAGGACAGCACCAGTTTGTCTGCGCGCCCATGTGTTGCCCAGTGGACGCGGATACTGTCCGCCACCGCGGCAATGTAGCGCGGATCGTCATGATACGAGTTGATAAAGCGCAGGGCAGGTAGCCATCGCCGTCGCGTGAGGTCGCTACTCACCTCGTCAAATGTCGAGCCGGTGGTGGGTCCTCCGTACTGCGGGTAGAGCGGCAGTACCGCCAGCTTTTGCACGCCCGCCTCAAACATTTCGGTCAGCACGTCGGCGATGCCAGGTGAGCCGTAACGCATGGCGCCCCGGACCACAAAACGATCGCCATGTTGGCTTGTGAGTTGCGCGGAGACCCCGGCGACCTGATCCTCGAGGCGGAGGACGCGGCGGTCTGGGCCGAGGAGCGGCGCGAGTACGCGGCACGGCTGCAGAAGCTGCGCGCGCAGAACGACTCGATCATCCAGGACACGGCGTCGCTGCGCACCAAGTTCCGCCAGTCGCTCGAGCTCCTCAAGCTCTACCAGCACCGGCTGAGCGAGGGCGGCGCGCCGACGCCGCCGGTCTCGCTGCGCTACCCGCCGCAGCCCGCCGCGTCGTTCGCGTCGTTTGACGCTTCGGCGGATCGGATCAACCTCGAGGCGACGGGCGGCGTCGGATCGGAGTCGATCTTGGGGCGGTTCGCGACGGTGTCGTACGGGCGGCCCGAGGAGACGAGTGGAGCGGCGACGGCGGCGGCGCTCTCTCGTTGGGTGGGCCACGGCCTCTCACTCAGCGGCGGCAAGGACGAGCTCGGCTTCTTGTTCTTCTACGAGCTG
>CAXEVD010000216.1:0-4081 GCA_963999395.1 uncultured Halieaceae bacterium | reverse complement strand
GATCACACCAAATATCTTTTTGCGCGGTGGCTTGGCTGTCGCAATAAAGCGGGATTCTTGGTACATGAATGCCATTGATACCGAAATGGGCACTCCCCATCGCGCCCGGGATTCTTTGGCATCGCTATACCACCCGGATTTCTCTCTAAAAATGTCGCACACGTTGCCGACCTGCTCGGGTGGGGACGTCGCACAGCCCACTATCATCAATAACGCGAAAGCTACTATAGTGTGTCGCGATCGATTGACTGATGTCATTCCATCTCCTCCAGCATCGCAAGCCACTCGGTCTCATCCACAATCGATATGCCGAGCTCTTCCGCTTTTTTTCGTTTACTACCCGCTCCCGGCCCAGCCAAAACCGTACTGGTCTTCGCAGAGACGCTGCTCGCGGTCTTAGCGCCCAACGCACGCAGTCGCTGCTCTGCGTCCCCCCGGCTCATCGACTCCAACTTGCCTGTCACTACCCAAGTGGTGCCAGCCAGCGGTCCCTCGCCGCTGGCCACCGTAACGGTTGGCCAATTGACCCCCAAAGCCAATAAATCCGAAATCACGCGTCGATTGCGCTCATCGCTGGCAAACCCTCGAATATGATGCGCCACAATAGGCCCCACGTCATCCACCCCTTCCAGAACGTCAGTTGACGCGCCAAGCAATGCGTCCAATTCTAGAAAATGGTTCGCCAAGGCGCGCGCAGTCGCCTCGCCAACCTCGCGAATACCCAGGGCGTAGATAAACTTCGGCAAGGTCGTTGATCGCGACTGCTCGATCGATGCCAGCAAATTGTCGCTGGATTTTTCGCCCATGCGCTCAAGCGTCGCCAATTGCGGCTGGCTCAGGCGAAAGATATCGGCAACGCTACCGACGAGGCCGTCATCGACTAGCTGGTCGATCAGCTTGTCACCCAAGCCCTCAATATCCATGGCTTTGCGCGACGCAAAATGGCGAATCACCGCTTTGAGTTGGGCGCCACAGGCCATACCGCCAATACAGCGAATCACGGCCTCACCCTCCTCGCGCGCCACATCGGATCCACAGTCGGGACACTGACCGGGGAAGACAATCTTCGCACGCTCCGTGTTTGAATCAGACGTGCTGCCCTCCACGACCGAGACGATCTGGGGAATCACATCACCTGCTCTGCGCACGACAACCGTATCGCCCACCTGAACGCCGAGGCGCTCAATCTCATCGGCATTGTGGAGCGTGGCATTGCTGACCGTCACCCCCCCCACAAACACGGGCTGCAGGCGGGCAACCGGCGTGATCGCCCCCGTACGACCGACCTGAAAGTCGACGCCCAACAGCTGAGTGCTCACCTCCTGGGCCGGAAACTTGCGAGCGATCGCCCAGCGGGGGGCTCGTGAAACAAAGCCCAGCTTTTCCTGCTCCGCCATCCCGTTGACCTTGAAAACAATGCCATCGATATCAAAAGGCAGCGTGTCGCGCTGCCGGGCGAGCGCCTCGTAGTAGTCGTCGCAGGCGGCTATGCCGGTGACCGTTTGCATGTGCTCCGAAACAGGCAGGCCCCACTCGCTAAGGCGCTGCAGAATGGCGTCATGAGCCCCGGGCAGGTCCCCCTCCACCACGCCTACTGAATAGGCAGTGAAAGCCAAAGGCCGCCCGGCGGTAATGCGCGAATCCAGTTGCCGGAGGCTACCTGCGGCGGCGTTTCGCGGGTTGACGAATACTTTTTCGTCCGCGGCTCTGGCCCGCGCATTCATTCGCTCGAAGGCCTCGCGCGGAATCACGACCTCGCCCCTCACCTCAAGGTACGGCGGCACGTCCTCGCCGCTAAGCGCAAGAGGCACGTTGCTGATCGTGCGAACATTCGCCGTGATGTTCTCACCGCGGGTACCGTCACCCCGGGTCGCCGCCAGTACCAACGCACCGTGCTCGAAGACGATACTGACGGCCACGCCATCGAGCTTGGGCTCGCAGCAGTAGGCCACGTCACCATCACCCAGCCGCTCCGTAACCCGGCGATGGAAGTCGTCCATGTCCTCTACAGAAAACGCGTTATCGAGGGAAAGCATCGGCAGGCGGTGCTCAACGGCCTCAAACTCACTCAATGGCGCTGAGCCGACGCGTTGCGTCGGTGAATCAGGTGTCGCCAAATCCGGGAATTCACGCTCGAGCGCCTCGAGGCGCTTCATGGCCTGATCGTAATCCGCATCTGGCACCAGCGGCGCATCGCGCTCGAAATAGGCCTCTGCCCATCCCAGAAGCTGGGCTCTCAGCGCTGCGGCCTCCTCAACCGGTGAGGTCGTCATGGATCAGTTCCGACGAACGAGCAGGCGTCTTTCGAGTTCCCGAATCTGCTGACGCATGTGCTCGAGACTCTGCCGGGTGATCACGCTCCGGGTCTCATCCTGAATGTCGCCCCCGAGACTTTTCGCCACGACCTTGACCGTCTCGTACATATAGTCGAAGGCCTTCAACATGTCAGCGGGGCCCGGCAGCGTTACAAAGAACATCAAACCCCGGGTCTGCAGTGGCTCCATATTGTCGATATCGAACACGCCAGGTTTCATCATATTGGCGACGCTGAACTCGATCGGGCCACGTCCTGACTCGCGCTCGTGGCGATGGAAAAAGTCCATATCACCAAAGCGCAGATCGCAGGCCAGCAACGTCTCCAGAATGTCGGTTCCCGAAAAACCCTCCTCCGCCCGCGCCACCACATATAGTATGAAGACGTGGGTATTCGCGCCTCGAGGCAGCCGCCCATGCTCGGGGGCATCTGGCTTTAACGGTTCTTCGGGCTCAAGGGTATCGAGCCAATCGACGGTGCCCGATGCGTCGGCATCGTCAGTCGGCGCGCTCGTGGCCGTCTCGGGTTCGGCTGTCTCGGGCGCCGGCTTGACGGTTCTTCGTCGCGAGGCCGTCTCGTTCTCCGCTTCTGCAGGAGATTGGGCGGTGGCCTCACGGGTCACTGTCCGCACCGCCGATACCGTCTCCTCTAGGCCTCCTGCGTATGCTCCCGGGGCAGTTGGGTCAGCGGCTGCCTCGGCCGTCACAGCGTCAGTCTCCGGCTGTGCGGCTTCGGGCTCACTCGGCGCTGAGTCGACGCTGGAAGGTGCCGTTTGAGCGGGTGAGTCTTTTCCAGGCTCAGTGTTCTCGGTTTCGGCAAGCTGGGCTGCGACCGCCACATCTATTGGATCCGGCATCGGATCCGGCGCGGGCGCTTCTCGCGCGGGTGAAGTCGCCCGATTGCTTTCAGCTGCTGATCCAGGCGCCGCTGCCTGCGGGTCAATCTGCAGGTCGTCTCGCTGCACTATCCGCGCACCGCCATTAGGCAGCTCTGTCAGCAAGTTGAAAGCGTCATCGTCGTCGGACATTGGCGAGGCACGCTCAATGCGGGCATTCAACTTGATTTCCGCCCGTCGCTCACGCCAGTACCGACGGACCGCGTCGATCAACACCGCGGCGATCATCATCCCCCCGATGAGGATCATCCAGTCTCTTATCGACAACTGCTCCATAGGGTAATCCCTAACTGGCGGCCAACTGCGCGGCCTCTTCGACGTCTACGGTTACCAGACGAGACACGCCCGGCTCCTGCATGGTGACCCCCATCAGCTGGTCAGCGGCCTCCATGGTGATCTTGTTGTGCGTGATGAAGACGAACTGAACCTTCTCTGACATCTCCCTGACCATCCTGGCGTAGCGGCCGACGTTGGCGTCATCGAGCGGCGCGTCGACCTCGTCCAGCATACAGAACGGCGCCGGATTGAGCTGGAAGATGGAAAACACCAGCGCAATCGCCGTCATCGCTTTCTCGCCACCCGACAGCAAGTGAATCGTGGAATTTTTCTTGCCGGGCGGTCTGGCAAAAATCGCGACCCCGGTGTCGAGCAAGTCGTCCCCCGTCATCTCGAGACAG
Organism: uncultured Halieaceae bacterium; assembly: GCA_963999395.1. GTDB lineage: Bacteria > Pseudomonadota > Gammaproteobacteria > Pseudomonadales > Halieaceae > Luminiphilus. The sequence goes on along the minus strand of CAXEVD010000216.1, from coordinate 195 downwards.
GCGGTACCGCCCCCGAACACGCGCGGGAACAGCTCGGCAAAACCGGTGTTGATTTGGTCAAAAGTGTCCTTGAAGCGCTGTCGAGTCTCCTTATCGATTTTCCGAATCGCCGATTGCAGCGTCTCTAACGCCGCCTCAAGGTCATCATTCTGTGCGTCGAGATACTGCTTTCGCTCAGACGCCTTAGCATGCTCA
>CAXEVD010000215.1:0-4092 GCA_963999395.1 uncultured Halieaceae bacterium | reverse complement strand
CCGGTGGAGTGGACGCATGCTCATTATGGCTCCGTTCTGGGGTCGGGCGAAAAATACATAATTAACGGACACATAGATTTTCCACCAACGTAACTCGTTGAATGTCTTTCTCTGAATTAAGCACCCCGGTCCGGATAGATATGAGCTACCTTTGCTAGGTGCACTAACATGAGACTATCTGCCGTGGGCTCGAGCTAAAGTATCTGGCTTGCAGCCACTACGCAGGTACTAGGCCACCTGGTTATAACAGGTGGTGCTAAACCAGCTCATCGCACCACGCTGCGAAGCCATGCGGCTACGTTTAGTTGTCGGAGGGGAGCTCTCCTACCCACAGCGGACCCGTGCCGTAATCCGTTTCCAGTTCTTGTGCGAAATCCTTAGCGCCGACTTTGGAGTCAAAGCCAGTCAACCTCACGCGGTTCAGGGTGATGCCTTCGGATGTCTGTATCTCCGTAACTGAGACGTCGTAACCAGAGTTCTGCAATCTGAGGATCCAGGTGTTGGCGGACTGCGAACTGGCGTAGGCGCCGATATTGATAAACCATCCGCCAGTACCGGAAGGCGTCGCTTCGCTACTTTCGTTGCGACCAGGCTCGTCGTCCTGCGCTGCTAGAGCGGTTGTCGGAACTGATGCCGCGACATTTGCCTCGGTATCATCGCTTTCCCCAGTCACCTCTCCGGGTATAGACGCATTTCTGAGCTCGGCCATTGCCGCATCGTAGTCTTGGTAAAGGGTGTTGAGTTGCAGTTTGAGGGCTGCATTCTCGACCTCCAGCTCGGGGACGGTTTTGGCGTCGAGCGCTGCTGATTCTCTGGTGCGGGCTAGGGCTTGCTCCAACTCGGTAATGCGAGCTTGCAGGGTGACACGTTCCTGGAATAGGTCCCAGCCACCAAAACCTATCAGCACAAGTGCAATGCCGCCAAAGACTATGGGCCAGACTGCACGGGTTGGTGGCGCGGGAATTTCAGGTTTGGAGTCAGCGAGAAAGGCTTGTTCGTCTTCTCCGAAATCGTTTTCATCATCAGCTTTGGCCAGATCACCCTCGTAGTCGTCTTCTTCGGACTCATCGTCCTCCCAGCTGTCGTCCTCGTCATCATCGTCGTAAAGATCCGATTCAGCACTTTCCTGGCCGGAGTGATCTGATTCATGGTCCTCTGAGGTTTCTTCTGGGGTATCGCTCTGAGGGTTAATTGCTGCAGCCAAGCCGGTATCGACCAACCAGTCTGTGCCTGACTCTACGATATCATCAGTGTCGTCGTCTTCTTGCGCCGCTGAAAAGTCGTCGGCTTGGTCAGCGCTCGGCTCTTTCTCTACAAGCGGGTTATCTGCTGTGCCTTCCGTGTCATCTGTCGTCTCGGTTGCCTCTCCTGTTAGCTTCTCCTCAAGCGAGGCTTCTGATGCCGAGTCCGCTTCGTCACGTTGATTCTCTTCTTCGTTGTTATTCATAGTGATGGCTCCCAAACATAGCTAGACCAACTCTTCGGTTAGTTCACAACCCCCGCGGCGGTGTGCTGCGCAACAGCTTGATCGCCTTATGGCAGGAGTGATGTGAGTATTATGAAAGTAGTATTACTGGCTGTTGCGGCATGGACTTCGCCCCTTCTGATAATCTTGTTGAGGCTAAAACATCTTGCTGACTAACGCTACTTAGATATTAGGTGACAGAAATGCACCTCGGCGGCAACCATTACAATCACAAACGCCCGCGGAAAGAGGGACATTCGCGTTACCAATTTGCGTGAGTAGTAAGGAACCAAAGACCATCAGCAGAGGCAAATAAAATAAAATTATGGCCCTCGAGCCCACCTAAGTTTGATATCGCCGAAAGACTTTTCTAGTGAACCTAGATCCAGTACGTGGTCCGGGTCATCAGCTGACTCGCCAGCGTCATTAGGTCCTTCACAGGGAGCGGGAACTCCTCGCCGCCGTGCTCCAGGGCTTCTGCGCCGTGGCGCTCTTCGTCGTTGAGCATCTGCTGCAGAATCAATTGGGACTTCCTGTCCTCACCCGGTAAGGCCTTCAAATGCGCCCGCAGATGGCTGGCGACGCGCTCCTCGGTGGCGTGCACAAACCCCAGGCTGACCTTGTCGCCCGCCATGGCTGTGGCGGCACCCAGTGCAAAAGAGGCGGCGTAAAACAGGGGGTTCAGGCGACTGGGTTCGGCACTGAGCTCCGTTAATCTCGCTTCGCACCAGGCCAGATGGTCTGCTTCCTCCTGGGCGGCACCGAGGAGCTTTGCGCGCGTCTCTTCAGAGCGGGCGGCCAGCGCCTGTCCCTGATAAAGCGCCTGCGCGCAGACCTCTCCGGTGTGGTTAACCCGCATCAAGCCTGCGGCATGCTCGCGCTCGCGTGTGCTCAGTGTGGGCTCTTCGTGACCGACCGCAGGCGAGGGCCGCGATGCAGCCTCGGGCAGCGACGTGGACTCGCCCGCCAACTGACGAAGCCGTTTGTCGACGCGACTTAAAAGCCGGTCGATGCCACTGAGGGGCCTTCGCGATGGAGTGTGAGTGAGCTTCGTCATGTTCCAAGCTTACCGATCTATGGCGCGCCAACCAATATCCCGGCGGCAGACCATGCCCTCCCAGCTGATCTGATCGACACCGGCGTAGGCCGCCGCGATGGCATCCGCGATGGAATCACCGAGTGCGCTGACGCAGAGCACGCGGCCGCCTTGCGTGACCACGCTGTCACCCGTTTGTTGCGTGCCGGCGTGGAAGACCTTGGTTGTGGCCGGCCACTCCGTGTTCAGGCCTTGAATCTCGTGGCCCTTTTCGTAGGAACTGGGGTAACCCTCTGCGGCCAACACCACGCCCACAGCGGGTCGGGGATCCCAGTTGGCTGACACCTCATCCAGTCGGCCATCGAGCGCGGCGAGGCACAGCGCACCGAGGTCGCCCTTTAACCGGTGCATGATGGGCTGGGTCTCCGGGTCGCCAAAACGGCAGTTGTACTCGATGACCGAGGGATTCCCCTCCGCATCAATCATGAGCCCGGCGTAGAGAAAGCCGGTATAGGGGTGTCCTTCCGCCGCCATGCCCTGCACGGTGGGTAGGATCACCCGCTCCATCACTTTGGCGAAGACGGTGTCGGTCACAACCGGCGCGGGGGAGTAGGCACCCATGCCGCCGGTATTGGGGCCGGTATCGCCCTCACCAATACGTTTGTGATCTTGAGAGGTGGCCATGGGCAGCACGTGCTCGCCATCGACCATCACGATAAAGCTCGCCTCCTCGCCCTCAAGAAAGCCTTCCACGACAACCCGCGCGCCGGCGTCACCGAACTTGTTATCGGCGAGCATGTCGTGGATGGCCGCCTCGGCTTCATCCTGCGTCATTGCCACAATCACCCCTTTCCCCGCGGCGAGGCCGTCGGCCTTGATGACGATCGGTGCGCCTTGCTCTCGAACATAGGTTAAAGCCGGCTCGATGTTGGTAAACACCGCATAGGATGCGGTGGGGATGTTGTGCCGCGCGAGAAAATCCTTGGTAAAGGATTTGCTGCCCTCCAATTGCGCCGCACCGGCGGTGGGGCCGAAGCAGGGCAGTTTGAGTTCGGCGAATCGGTCCACAACCCCGGCAACCAGTGGCGCCTCGGGACCGATAACGGTCAGTGCGCAGCCCTGCTCCCGGGCAAATTGCGCGAGGCCTTCAATGTCCATGGGGTCGAGTGGCACATTCTCGAGTTTTGGTTCGAGTGCCGTGCCGGCGTTACCTGGCGCGACGTAAACCCGCTCGACCGTCTCGGGCTCAGCCAGCTTCCACGCCAGCGCGTGCTCGCGCCCACCACTCCCCACAACCAGAATATTCATACCGCGGTCTCGCTTTGACTCACTGATCAGTGCCGGAAATGGCGCATGCCGGTAAACACCATCGCCATGCCCGCCTCATTTGCCGCCGCGATCACCTCTTCGTCCCGCATGGAGCCGCCGGGCTGAATCACGGCGGTAATGCCGGCTTCGGCCGCGGCGTCGATGCCGTCACGGAACGGGAAGAATGCATCCGACGCCATGACGGAACCCTTCACTTCCAGGTTTTCGTCGGCGGCTTTGATGCCTGCAATCTTGGCGCTGTAGACGCGGCTCATCTGGCCGG
>CAXEVD010000214.1:0-4092 GCA_963999395.1 uncultured Halieaceae bacterium | reverse complement strand
TAAGTACCCAGAATGGTATGGGGGAGAGCATGGTTCCTCAGGCTATCAAGAGGGCGATACCTGGTATAGGGATATGCGTGCCCCCGGCTTCAATGGTGAGATCGCCGAGGGCCAGGGCGACAGTCTGCAGTGGTTGGGTTATCGGATCTCTAGGGACCCGCGGTTTGCTGCAGCCACGGTGCGGTTTTGGTGGCCAGCGATCTTTGGAGCCGACCCACTAACGGCACCCGAGGACTCGTCAGTGCCAAATTATGAACAGCGGGTTAACGCATTCAACGCACAGGACGCCCTGATTCAGGAATTGGCGGACAAATTTGAGGCATCGGGTTTTAACGCCAAATCTTTATTTGCAGACATGGTGCTCTCGAAGTGGTACCGACATTCAGAGGTTACCTCTGACGCATTGGCGCAAGCGCGGATAGTTGAGTTGGCCACCGTGGGAAGGGGGCGGTTGTTAACCCCTGAAGAGCTGGATCGCAAAAATTTGGCTGTGTTTGGGAGAACTTGGCGCCAGCGTGACGAGCGCGCTGCAAGCAACTTGACTCGTCAATCAGGCCTCTTCGGGGAAGGTGAAGGCTTCAAGCAGTTTTATGGTGGCATTGACGGGGCGACTGTTACCCAGCGCAATCGGCAGTTAACAGCGCTGATGTCCAACGTGGTGGAAACCATGGCGATAGAGTTTGCTTGTGTAGTGGTGGCACAGCAGTTCAGTTTGCCTGACTCGGAGCGTTCGGTATTTCGGGGGATAGATCGATCAACTCAGGCGGGCAGTCTCGCCAACTCTTATCACACTTTGCCGGGTCAGGTTCAGCGTTACTCCGAGGTCATCGAGCATTCGATCAAAGAACAGGTGACACTCGTTGGAGGCCTTATTGCTATCAGGGTCGATGATGTCACATCCAATTCTTATAACAGCACCAATGACGAAAATACGAATGCGGATCTCACGCTTATTGAGATCGTGTTCAGAAAAAACGGATACGTAAGTAAAAGGATATCAGGCGAGGCACTGCCGGATCAGCCGAGCTTCATATATGACACATGGCAAGATGACGATGGTAACGTGCACCCCCGCGGTCGGGTGAACAATGACACGGGTGGGTGGCAGCTTCACGAAAACGCATGGATTTCGATCGATGCGAGCCTGCCAGCTGGAGATTATGAGGTCGAGTGGCGGCTAGGAACGACACTTTTCGACAACAACGTCAACGACGCTATGCTGGTGCAGACGGCAATCACGGCCCGGGAAAATATTGACAAAACCGAAAGCATGCAGCTGCTGCGAGCAGAAATGCATGCACTCTACCTCAATGCCACCAACCGACCGCTACCGGAACAGACAGCGGATAGTCTGCTGGACCTCCTGCTTACCCATGCCGAAATGGTCGCGGCTCGTTCTCATCGTGCCTATGACGTGGGGAAATGTGACCTTTGGTCCTTGTGGGGAAGGAACCCCCCGGCTGGCTCAGAATTTGATCCTAAGGGCATGATGCGAGCATGGGCCATGGTGCTCCATGGTGTTATGACCAGCTATGCGTATCTTCATGACTAAGGGACGGCAACATGATTAAACGACGCCATGCGTTCTCCCGAAGAGAGTTTCTTCGTGCTACAGGTTTAGGCGCAGCGGGCATAAGCTTACTTCCAACTGCCAGAGTATGGGGTAACGGGGCAGACCAGTACGAGGGGCCGCTGCTGGTCACGCTTCAATTAGATGGCGGTGCCGATGTCACGCAGCTGTGCGACCCTAAGACCAATACCCCGGGCGAGCTCAAAATTAACCACTGGGCTGATACCGATGAGGTGCAACAGATCGGCAATCTACAGTTCGCGCCAGTCGCCAATAACGCCGAGCTATTCAACCGTTACGGCACAGATACGCTGGTCATTAACGGAGTGGATTCTCAGACGAATTCCCATGACACAGGTCGTCTGTACAACTGGACAGGGAGCAATGCAGAGGGCAAGCCTTCTCTCGCTGCCTTGCATGCAGCCTATTATGCGCCCGATCAGCCGTTGGCCTATTCGGTTTATGGCAGGTTCTCTCGTACCTCAGGAGTAATCAGCTACAACCGTTTCAGTAACCTGCAGGTGTTGCGGTCACTCGCGCAACCCACGATTGACCCATGGTCTGGGAGCCTGCGCCGAGAGCAAATAGAACTGGACAGGGCGTCAAAATTGGTCTCGGATGAAGTCACGCGACTCTTGGCCAACCCTGGTTTGAGTATGCGTGAGCGGCAAAACATCGCGCGCTTCAGCGAGGCGCGCGCCTCCCGGGAGAGTCTCTCTCGTCTGGCGGACATCATTCCGGGCGAGGAGGGCATCGTAGATTCCTACGAAGTTAACGTGCCAGGCTCTAACTGGCCGCTTTACCTCAATGTTCAGCAGCAGATGCAGGGTGCCCTGTTGGTATTAAAGTCTGGACTCGGTGCGGCCGTGGAGGTGTCGCTTGAACACTTTGATACCCACGAGAATCATGACCTGCAGCATGAGGCCCTCTACGCTCATTTGGCAGACTCGTTGGATTTCTTTTGGGACTATGCCGAAGAGCTGGGTCTGGCGGAGCGGATTCTGTTGGTGATCGGCTCAGATTTTGGCCGCACCAACTTCTACAACGACGGCAATGGCAAAGACCATTGGCCTATCGGCTCCTACATGATCATGGAAAAGAATGCGCCATGGGGTAATAGGGTAGTCGGGCTCACCGACGAGTTACACTTCGCCCGGGGGATAAACGCCCAGACGTTGAAAGAGGACCCCAATGGGGTTTATATGACGCCCTCCCACGTGCACAAGGCCATCCAGCAATACATGGGCTTTGACCTATTTGCTGAGGACCTCGGTCACGGTTTGGGTGATGTTGAACCGCTGCCGCTTTTTGACCCTTTTAAGGCTACGTTTGGATGACTTGGTCCCAAAATGAACCCGAATGTCAATGTCAGCGCGTTCTCACCTTCCCATGAATAACGCTCAGGATCTGTCGTATCCGGAAATTCGGGAAGCTGTGCAGAAACTCTGTGCTCATTTTCCCGGCGCCTACTGGCAGAGCATGGATCGGGATCGAAGCTACCCTACCGAGTTTGTCAACGCCCTGACACAGAGCGGCTTCTTATCGGTACTGATTCCGGAGCATTACGGTGGCTCTGGACTGGGGCTCGCTGCCGCCGCAGCGGTGCTTGAGGAAATTCATCGTTCGGGGGGAAATGGCGGCGCGTGCCACGCGCAAATGTACACAATGGGTACATTGCTTCGTCACGGTAGCGTTGAGCAAAAGGAGCACTTCCTCCCCAAGATCGCTTCTGGAGAGCTTCGCCTGCAGGCCTTCGGCGTGACCGAGCCAACCAGTGGAACCGACACGACGCGAATCACTACCTTCGCGCGGCGCGAGGGCGATCACTATGTGGTGTCAGGGCAAAAAATCTGGACGAGTCGAGCCGAGCACAGCGACCTGTTGCTGCTTTTGGTACGAACTCAGAAGCGCGATGAAGCGGCGCGCCCGTCGAAGGGCCTAAGCGTGTTGTTGGTCGATATGCGTGATGTGCTTGGTAACGGACTCACTATTCGTCCCATTCGCACCATGCTCAATCACGGCACCACAGAGCTGTTTTTTGACGAGATGAGCGTGCCGGCAGGCAGCCTTATTGGAGAAGAGGGGGAGGGTTTTAGATACATTCTTGACGGCATGAATGCAGAGCGCGTGCTCATTGCGAGCGAGTGCATTGGCGACGGACGCTTTTTTATTGACCGAGCGACCGCCTATGCCGGAGAGCGATCTGTGTTTGATCGTCCTATCGGGCTGAATCAAGGTATACAGTTCCCGATTGCGCGGTCCTACATTGAGCTCGAGGCAGCAGCCGGCATGGTTGATAAGGCGGCGGCGCTATTCGATGAAGGTAAATCCTGCGGGTCTGAGGCCAACATGGCTAAGCTGCTGGCGTCAGAGGCTAGCTGGAAGGCCGCGGACGTTTGTTTGCAAACCCACGGCGGGTTTGGGTTCGCTGAAGAATACGACATTGAGCGCAAGTTTCGCGAGACGCGTCTGTACCAAGTCGCGCCGATTAGTACAAATCTGATTTTGAGTCACGTGGCGAC
>CAXEVD010000213.1:0-4094 GCA_963999395.1 uncultured Halieaceae bacterium | reverse complement strand
CTACAGGATCGATTCGGCCTCTCGATCGATGTCCGGACGCCGCGCGATGTGCCGACTCGCGTCGAAATCATTCGACTACGAGAAGCCTTTGATCAGGACCGCACTGCCTTTCGCAAAAAATGGGCACGCAAAGAGAGTGCGCTGCGACGAAAGATTCAAGCCGCCCGGGAGCAACTCGATGATGTCGACACCCCCGCCGTGCTGCTGGAAACCGCGGCCAAACTCTGCCTGGCGCTGGGTACCGACGGCCTACGAGGTGAGCTGACGCTGGTGCGCAGTGCCCGCGCACTGGCAGCACTGGGGGGCAAGTCGGCGGCGACCCTGGAGCACCTGCGTGCCATAGCGCCTTCGGTGTTACGTCATCGATTGCGGCGCGACCCACTTGATGAGTCCAGCGCAGATATCCGGGTAGAACGGGTTATTGCAGAGTTGTTCCAAGAGTCCGTTGACGATGGTGGCAACTGAAACAGCCTCACCTTGGGCGGATGCCGAGTGGGCGGCGGCGCTGATCGCACTGACAGGCGACACCCTTGGCGGCGTCCACCTGCGATCCCCACCCGGTCCGGTGCGTGACTACTGGCTGGAGCGCGTCAAACAGCTATCCAAGCAAGACCCCATTCGCAAGATCCCCGCCAACATTCCGGAAGGTCGGCTGCTGGGCGGCATTGATCTGGGCGCAACGCTACAGCACGGCAGGCCCATCGCGGAAACCGGCATTCTCGGAGAATGTCACGGGCGCATCGCCATCGCGGCGATGGCGGAGCGTCTACCTCGCAATACCGTGCACCACTTGTGCACCGCCCTCGACCACGGTGTCATTACCGTGGCCCGGGACGGCATCGAAGCCGAGACGCCGGCGCAGATTGCGCTGATTGCGACTGACGAGGGTACTGAGGACGAGAGCGCCCACGCGGCCCTCATTGACCGGCTCGGGATCGCGTTGGATATGACGACTCTGGGCATCCACGATGTCGACGATGAGATCTTCCGCCGCCGCGATATTGAGCGTGCGATAGAAATGCTCGATGACGTGACCCTAAGCGAAGAACACCTCACGGCGCTGGCCACACTGACCGCATCGCTGGGGATTGACTCACCGCGCCCCACCCTCGCTGCCGTAAAAGTGGCGCGCGCCTCAGCGGCACTCAGGCGATCTGAGACCGTTGAAGAGGAAGACGTAGCCCGCGCCTTGCGACTTTGCCTAATTCCCCGGGCACAGCAACTCCCTGAGATGGCCGACCCGCCACCCGAGCCCGAGCCGGAACCCGAACAAACCGACGACACCGAGCCACCCCCTGCGCCAGAGCAGCCGCCGCCCGATGAGGAACGCCTCCTCGAAGCCGCGCTCGCCCAGCTCCCGGCCGGATTACTGGAACAACTGCAGACCCGATCGGCGCGACTTCGCCAGAGCAGCACCGGTAGCGCCGGTGACCAGCACCGACATCAAAATCGGGGTCGACCCACCGGTGTATTCCGCGGTGATCACCGGCGGGGTGGCCGGGTCAATATTCTTGCCACGTTGCGCGCTGCCGCCCCCTGGCAACCGCTTCGGCGGCGCGAACAGACCGTGCGCAACAGCGAAACACCGCGTCACTTATTGATTCGACGCGACGACATTCACCTAACGCGGTTCCAGCAGCGCAGAGAAACCCTGACCCTGTTTGTGGTCGACGCATCAGGTTCAGCCGCCCTGCAACGATTGGCAGAAGCCAAGGGCGCCGTCGAACTGTTACTCGCCGACTGTTATGTGCGCCGAGATCAGGTCGCATTGATTGCCTTCCGCGATGAGCAGGCCGAACTCCTGTTACCCCCAACCCGGTCGCTGGTGCGGGCCAAAAAGACGCTGGCAGCACTCCCGGGAGGAGGCGCCACACCCATGGCCGCGGCGCTGGATCTCACCCGTGATATGGCAGAGCGCGCTGGTAAACAGGGCACCACCATGCAGTACGTAATCCTGACAGATGGTGCGGCCAATGTGGCCAGGGACGGGACTCGGAGTCGGGAGGCCGGCACGGCAGACGCACTGGCTGCGGCCCGGATCCTGGCGATGAGCCCTTCGAGTGGACTGGTGATCGATACCGCGCAGCGACCGCAACCTCGCGCCAGAGAACTGGCCGACACCCTGCGCGGCACCTACCTCGCGTTGCCCCAGGCAGACGCGCAGACACTCAATCGCGCCATCCGCGCCGCCACCCCATGACCTCGCAGGCAGCGTGGCACGCAGCGGCGGCGTTCTGGCCGCGGGCGGAAACCAGCCGCTTTGTGCAGGTGGGCAATATTGATTTTCATGTTCAGGTCAGCGGCGCCGGGGAAGACGTCCTATTACTCCACGGGGCCGGCGCCTCCGCGCACTCCTTCTCAGACCTCGCGGCGCGGCTGAGCGAGGGTTATCGCGTGATCGCACCCGACTTACCGGGCCAGGGCTTCACCACCTTGCTGCCCCTCGAGGCAGTGGGGCTTGTCCCCTTTGCCGGTTATTTGCGTGAACTGATGTCGGCACTGGAGGCCACGCCGCGCTGGATCATCGGTCACTCTGCGGGTGCCGCGCTGGGTGCCCAATATGCGTTGGACACCGACACGCCGCCCAAGGGCATGCTATGCATCAACGCTGCGTTCAACCCCTTTGGCTCGGTCGCCGCACCCCTCTTTAGCAAAACGGCAAAATGGTTTGCCCGCAGTCACTGGCTACCCCAGGTACTGGCCTCCCCCGCGCTGCGCTGGCGAGCCACCGGTTCGATGCTCGCGGACACCGGCTCGGCGGTGGATCCGCTAATGAGCCGCTGCTATGACACTTTGTTAGGAAACCCTGACCATATCGCCGGCACACTCAGGATGATGGCGGGCTGGGATCTGCCCCCTTTATTGCGCCGGCTGCCTAAGCTGAAGATGCCGGTGTGGCTGGCGGCCGCCGAGGGTGACCGCACGATTCCACCGGAGCGCAGCACCTCGGTGGCGCGGGACTTGCCCCATGCCCGCACAATGCGCATACCCGATCTCGGGCACCTTGCCCACGAGGAAGACCCGGCGGTGTTCGGAGCCATTTTCCAGGAAATGGTGACGAAAACCGCTACCTAACTTATAAGTAGCAAGCCAAAAAGAAGGCTGTGCACCCCCCATAAGCACTGCTACACTGTCAAATATAAATGACAGTTTAAGTGTCTTTTTTATATGAATATCGCGGAATCTGCGTTTCGTTCATTGGAGACGACTGACCCCAGACCCACGGCACTGGTGATTGGTACCGGGTTTGGCGGTCTTGCGGCTGCCATCCGATTGGGCGCCAAGGGCTATCGGGTCCACATGCTCGAAAAGCTGGACGCACCGGGTGGGCGCGCCTATGTCTACCATCAGGACGGCTTCACCTTCGACGCCGGACCCACCATTGTCACCGCACCCTTCTTACTGGAAGAGCTCTGGGCCATGTGCGGCAAGCGCTTTGCCGACGATGTTGAACTCAAACCCATGGATCCGTTTTTCCGCCTGCGTTTTGACGACGGCCGCATCTTTGACTACTCCGGCGACAAGGCGCGCAACATTGAACAAATCAAAAGCTACAACGAAGCCGATGCCGAGGGCTACGAGCGCTACCTGAAGGCCAGTGAGGAGCGTTACAAGGTCGGCTTCGAGGGTCTGGTTGATAAGCCCTTTGACTCATTGCTGGCGCTATTCAAATTTATGCCGCAGCTGATTCGACTCCGGGCTGACCGGAGCGTCTACCAACTCGTATCGCGCTACATTCGTGATCCGCAGCTCCGTATGACTATGAGCTTTCACCCGCTACTGATCGGCGGCAACCCCTTCTCGGTCACCAGCGTCTACACCCTGATCTCATTTCTGGAGCAGCGATTCGGCGTGTGGTCCGCGATGGGCGGCACCGGCAGCATCGTCAGAGGCATGGCGGGGCTCATTGAAGGCCAAGGCGGCAAGATTGAGTGCAACGCGGAAGTCGAGGAGATTCTTGTCGACAAGGGCGAAGTGCGCGGCGTGCGATTGGCAGATGGCCGAACCCTGCATAGCGATCTCGTGGTCTCCAACGCGGATGCAGCGTGGACCTATCGGCACATGATCAAGCCCGAGCATCGCAAGCGATGGAC
>CAXEVD010000212.1:0-4111 GCA_963999395.1 uncultured Halieaceae bacterium | reverse complement strand
AGACGAGCCGATCGGTGGCTTGGTCGATCCAACGTCGACCTGAGTGTCATACTGGCTAATGTTGGTACCGATAGTCCTCTCCAGCTTTTCAGCACAGTGCTCCGCACGGAGAGCGGGGCGTTACTCGACGTAGAGCTGTCCGCCGCAAAAACGCAGATAAACGGGCAAGTCATGATCATCTCGTTTATTCGAGACATCAGTCGGCGCATAGATCGGCAATACGAAACAGAAGTGCACTTACCGCGGTCGATTGAGCAAATTACCGGGCGTGTCGGCCGCGTTCCGCTGAAACAACTGGTTCGGGAATCCACAGACGTAATCGAAGCGCTATGTGTTGAAGCCGCCCTTAAACTCACCAAAGATAACAGGGCTGCTGCTTCGGAATTACTTGGCTTGAGCCGACAGAGCCTTTACACGAAGCTCAGGAGGTTCGATATAGGCGACTCGGAGGATGAGGTTGCTTAAAGCTGCACGAGAGATGAGAAATTACCGACGCGGCAGCAGATGTTAATGACTCGCCATTGAGCTCTAAGCCCTACGGCCAAAAAAAATGGGGGCTGAGCCCCCATTTTGCTGGCGCTTTTCTCTCAAACTAGCTTGAATGCGCCCCGCATGATACCCCAGTGACCTGGAAAGCTACAAAAGTAAGTGTACTCTCCACCTGCCGTCATGCCTGACGTAGAAAACGTTACCGATGTAGTGTCGCCGCCACCAATAATCTCAGTTCCTGCGATCACGCGGGCGTCGCCGACTGGCATGTAGTTGTTCGCCAAACCAGCCTTCATGCCCTCGTTGGCGACGTCGTTAAAGTCAGCAGAAGCAGTCAGAACCCAATTGTGGCCCATTCCCTCCCTAGGCAATTGACCTGTATGAGTGAGCGTTACAGTGATTTCCGTGCATGAGGCCGGGGCCTCCATCGTCAAGGCACTGAACTGCATTCTATCATTAGCCTCAATCGTCAACTCACAGGAGGCGTCCTGTGCAGTTACCTCAACAGAAAACAGGAAACAGGTGGCAAGGGCGGCTGACTTAAGTGCAAGCAGGAATCTCATATTTAGCTCCAATAATTATGTCCTTGAACCACCTACGAATGGCTCAGAAGAATGGATTAAAGAACAGTTCGGCAACAACTGAAAGTAAACTATATATACACTATATATGTAAAATAAAATTGACTTCATTAGCCCCCGCCGTAATATGACCTGATGAATCAGTCTGCCCCGGTCAACGTAGCAGTTGGCAGGGCGTCGCCGGGCGCACTGCTTGAACTTTTAAAGCCCATCACATGGTTTCCTCCCATGTGGGCGTTTGTGTGTGGCTGGGTTTCTGCCGGTCCGGGCACGGGAATCAATGGCTGGTCACTTCTGGCCGGCATCGCGCTGACCGGCCCGCTTGTCTGTGGCGCCAGTCAGGTGGTCAACGACTGGTACGACCGTGACGTCGATGCCCTCAATGAACCCCATCGCCCCATTCCCTCTGGCCGGGTGCCGGGCAATGCGGCGCTCTGGTTCGCCATACTCTGGACACTGGTGGCGCAAAGCTGGGCACTCATGCTCGGACCCTGGGTCGCCGCGGCCACCTTTGTCGGCTTGCTATTGGCCTGGGCATACAGCGCACCCCCGCTGAGACTCAAACTGAATGGCTGGTGGGGTAACAGCGCCGTGGCACTCAGCTACGAGGGCTTGGCCTGGATTACGGGTGCGGCGATTGTGTTGGGTGGCGCTCTGCCACCGACACCGATTTTGATCATTGCCCTGCTCTATAGCATTGGCGCGCACGGGATCATGACCCTCAATGACTTCAAAAGTGTTGAGGGTGATTTGCAGATGGGCATTCGCTCGCTCCCCGCTCAACTGGGCCGCGAGCGCGCAGCGAAAGTCGCCTGTGTGTTCATGCTGCTACCGCAACTGCTCGTCATCGCCCTGCTACTGCAGTGGCAACTCGCGCCCTACGCCGCCGCAGTCAGCGCAGTGGTGGTGGCCCAGTGCCTCGCCATGAAGCGCCTGCTATCTGATCCCAAGCAACTGGCGCCCTGGTACAACGCGACCGGCGTGTCGCTCTATGTACTCGGCATGATGAGCGCCGCAGTCGGCCTCGGGGGCTGGTTCGCATGATCTCAGCCTCGAGCACAGTCTCAGCGGGGCTCAGCTGGTGGCACATCATTCGACTCGGTCTCATACAGACCTCTCTGGGCGGGATCGTGGTACTGACAACCTCGACACTAAATCGCATCATGGTGGTCGAACTGGCCCTGGCTGCGACGATCCCGGGCTTTCTGGTCACTATCCACCACGTCGTGCAGCTGGCGCGCCCGCGCATCGGCTACAGCTCCGATGTGGGTGGCCGGCGCACGCCCTGGATTGTTGGCGGCATGTTTATTCTGGGTCTAGGCGGCGTGCTCGCAGCACTGGGCACAGCGCTTATCCCGAGCCAATACTGGCTGGGGCTGTCTGTCTCGGCGCTAGGGTTCTTTGCTATTGGCGTGGGGACCGGTGCGACCGGCACGTCCCTGCTGGCGTTACTAGCTAAGCAAGTGGCTCCGGAGCGGAAACCGGTTGCCGCGGCACTGGTGTGGTTCATGATGATTATCGGCTTCGCGGTCACCGCAGGCGTGGCAGGGCACTTTCTGGATCCCTACTCCCCCGAGCGCTTGATGCTGGTCACCAGCACCGTTTCGGTTCTCGCGATCATGGTGACGTTGCTCGTCATCCGTGGCATCGAACCCCACGCGCAACCGGACGCGGCTGAAGCCACCGGTAAACCCCCGCCAGAGAAAGGTACCTTCAGCACCGCGCTGGCAGAGGTCTGGCAGGACCCCCAGGCAAGGGTGTTCACGATCTTTGTCTTTGTATCGATGCTCGCCTACTCGGCTCAAGATTTGATACTGGAGCCGTTTGCGGGACTGGTTTTTGGGCGAACACCCGGGGAGTCGACCCAGCTCGCAGGGGTACAGCACGGTGGCGTGCTGCTAGGCATGGTGGCGATGGCGATCTCCACCCTACTCTTTAAATCGAGAGGCGCCGTGTTGTTGCGATTCTGGATCAGAGGCGGCTGCCTACTCTCGGCCGTTGCACTCTTCCTGCTGTGCTGGGGCGGTCTGACGAGTCCCACCTGGTCATTGGAGGCCAATGTCTTCCTGCTTGGCACCGCCAACGGCGGGTTCGCAGTGGCGGCGATTGGCGCCATGATGGTCTTAGCCAGCGCAGGACAGCAAAAACGGGAAGGCATCCGCATGGGGCTGTGGGGTGCGGCGCAGGCCATCGCGTTTGCCCTTGGCGGCTTTCTCGGCACGGTGGCGGTCGATGTCACCCGCTACTGGCTCAGTGATCCGGCTATTTCCTATGGCCTTGTTTTCGTCTGTGAGGGCGTTCTGTTCCTGGTCGCCGCATCGTTAGCGCGACACATTCATATTGCCAACTGGGGAGGCGGACAGAGCGATCACCTGCCGTCCTTTGGCGACATCGCTCTGGCTGAGGCTGGAGAGGGAGGCATGAGATGACAATAACAACTGCTGACTACGACACCATTGTGGTGGGAGGCGGCCCTTCGGGCGCGACTGCGGCACACGACCTCGCACGCCAAGGACATAACGTATTGCTGCTCGAGCGCGGCTTTCGCATCAAACCCTGCGGTGGTGCCATCCCGCCCTGCCTCCTCGAGGAATTTAATATTCCTGACCACCTAATAAAGGCACGCATCCGCTCCGCCCGCATGGTGTCGCCACGAGGTGAATCGGTGGATATGCCCATCGATGGCACCTTCGTCGGCATGGTCGACCGCGATGAGTTTGATCCGTGGCTACGAGAACGCGCGGGCCGGGCGGGAGCCGATGTGGTGGCAGGGATATTCAAATCACTGTGCTACGAAGGCGAACTGGTGAGCCTCACCTATCAAACCAAAGACGAGCATCCACGCACTGAGACGGTGACGGCGCGCAGCGTGATTGGCGCCGATGGCGCGCGATCTGCCGTCGCACGGGCCACGATCCCTGATGCGGAAAAGACACCCTGGGTATTGGCCTATCACGAAATCATCGAAGTGCCCGAGGACCAGAACTGGGATGCCTATGATCCCGATCGCTGCGATGTCTGGTACCAGGGCCGGCTATCGC
>CAXEVD010000211.1:0-4115 GCA_963999395.1 uncultured Halieaceae bacterium | reverse complement strand
CTCGACCGGTCCCAGATAACCCTGGCGTCACCAACATATAGTCGAGCCGCCAACCCACGTTATTGGCCCAGGCCTGTCCGCGATTGGACCACCAAGTATACAGATCCGGTTCGTCAGTAATCTCCCGAAAAATGTCCACCCATTTGAGATCGTCATAGATCCGGTCCAGCCAGGCTCGCTCGTGGGGCATGAACCCCGAATTTTTTTGGTTGCTGCGCCAGTTCTTTAGATCGATATTTTGGTGGCAGGTATTCCAGTCGGCGCAAACGATAAACTGCCTTCGCTTGCGCTTTAGCGCCGCGAGGTGCTCATAAAAGGGCTCCATAAACCCGTCCTTGCGCGCCTGGGCGACCTCTGACGCTGAGCCGGACGGCACATACAACGACACGACGCTGAGGCCAGGGAAATCCACCTGTATGTAGCGACCCTCTGAATCAACGATGTCCCAATCAAGGCGAGTAGTGACCTTCTGCGGCTTTTGCTTGCAAAAGATAGCAGTGCCCGCATAACCCGGGCGCTCCGCCTCGTTGTAATAGCAGTGATAGCCTTTGGGGTAAAAAACCTCGTCGGTCAACTGCTCTTCCTTGGCCTTAATCTCCTGAATGCACACCACGTCAGCTTGCTGCGATGCGAGCCAGTCGAAAAAACCCTTGCGTGCCGCAGCACGGATCCCGTTGGTGTTACAGGTGATGACTCGATACATGCTTTGCGCACCAATCCTCAGGCCGATTCGCTAAGCAGTCAAACAAACTCGCAGGCGCATGACAACAGAGTGATTGGAAGATCGGAAGAGGAGGACCAGAGCCACGGCGTGGGGATCGTTTTGGTAGGGGGAGCGATGCTCCAAACTGTGTCTTTTTCCCTCACGCCGCGGTCACAGAGTAGGCAGATTGACACGGGCTGTCCAAGACCAATCCCCCATTTACAGTCGGCTGTTTAGATCGAAACGCTATGACAGCGCTACGAACCCGAATGGCCTGCTCGAAAAGCGCCGTTACCGACCGCGGAGCTGCCATCTACTGGGTTGGCAGTCTTGAAAACCGGCTCCTATACTCCCGAGTGACACTGCAGAGAATGGCGACAGATAAAGGCTCGAGATACCCGTGCGCATCACCCTCCTCACCAATCGAGATCTCGCCAGTAATTTTGCCCTCAACCTGCTTCTCCCGCAGCTATCGAGCAGTCACGAACTGCACGTGTTCTGCTCCGACAGGGTCGGAAGCAAGCCTACAGCGCCAGGTTTGGCTACCGCATCGTTTTATGAACAGACGCTACCCCTGGAACTCCTTTTCCCGCTCATCGATGCGCAGCCGAAACACGGCGAACTCCTCACCTTTCAGGGCCTGAACCCGTTTCTCCTCGCGCCTATTGCCAGCCTGAACCAACCCAATAGCACCGAGGGATTAGGCACACTCGCCGCCACTGAACCAGACCTGGTGATCTCAATCCGTTACGGCTGCATTTTGGAAGCCGCGGCGCTATCTATACCCACCAAAGGTGTGCTTAACCTGCACTCGGGCAGACTCCCCGAGTACCGCGGCGTGATGGCAACCTTCAGAGCCATGCTGGCCGGTGACGAGAAGCTCTGCAGCACCTTGCATTGGATCGATGACGCCACGATAGACACAGGCAGGATCATCGGCATCCAAAGCCAAGATAGAGCCCCGCAACAATGTTATTTGGCCAATACCATCGGACTGTATACGGCGGGCTGCCCCGCAATTCTGGAGGCCGTCGGCGTGCTTGAGGCGGGCCAAGATCCCGCCGCCCAGGCGCCCAATACCAAAGGATGCTATTACTCTTTTCCGGATGAAGACTGTCTAGAGACCTTTGCTCAAGCGGGACATCAGTGGGCAAACCCGAAATTTGTCATCGCGCTACTGTCGCGTTATCTACCCGGTAATTAATGGACGGCCTAAGGTTTTGGGGTTCAACGAGCTTTCTCTCTGCATTTTGCGTCGAAAAGTACCGATTCAAGGTCGAAACCGGACATTTCCCGCGAAATATCTCTCACTTACCAGGCATAACCCTCTATTTTTCTGACATTAATTTCTTTTTCTAGCAAAACGCACCCCGAAATCGCAATTTGCTTAATTTTTGTCTCGTTTTGCAACATTATGGCACCAAGTCAGGACGGCGGACGTGTTTCAGGTGGCCAAGGAACGCCACAAGACACAGGCCTGAGACACACCTTACAGTGGCATGGATTGCCCCTTCTTTTTTTCTCCCGTCTGCACATTACTTCATGGCACTGAGCTTTTCGCGCCCTAACAGTGCAATGGCGCCCCGCGAGAGGGCCTGCGCCTTTTTGGTCTCAGTCTGAGTAGGTGTCAGAAGTGAAATGGGGTGCCTGACGAGTCTCGAACCCGCTACGTCCGGAGCGACAATCCGGTACAACTCCGCTAATTCCCTGAACTCTGGAGCGTCTGTTCCAGTCTTTAGTTTACCAAATCAAGCGATTTACACAGACTCTTTACACAGAGTTTTTAGGGCCTAACCCGCATATGTGTATGCTCCTCACGGTGCAGCCCTGCCCTGTTTGTATACCCCGGGGGCCGTAAACGCCTGTCGCTTATACAGATGATCCTGCTGAGGCACTTAAAAGCTGGATTTGAAAAAAGGGCTAACCGCCGCTTGAGAATGGGATTGTTACCGCACATGCGCATTGGGGGGTGCAAGTTACTCTTGTCGTCTAGGGGCAAAGTGCCGAATAACGCAGGAGAAGTGGTTGTCGCAGGTTGGCTCGGACAGCTTAAAAGGCATGGTGCTGTTGCTGACAGTGCAATCCAGAAAACAGGTCAAATCGTAAACCTTACCGCTGGCTTTTGTGTCGTTTCGCTTCGGCATGCCTACTCATATGGTGGGAAAGTATTGACAGGAACAAAGCAAGGCCCTCATTTCTTCTGTTATTGGAGACAGTTATGAGAAGTTTCAGATGGCTGGCACTAGCAATCGCCCTGAACAGTCCTTTGGTTTTCGCTGACACGCAGTCGGTCATATATTTGGAATCACCCTACCAGTCGAAGGCAGGTCAAGTCCCAGCCTGCACAGCATTGCTGGTAAAGGAGGGCAAGCGTAAAGTCACTTTGCGAGATGCCAATAAAAGTTGGCCTAAGACTAAATTTGACGCTGAAGCCTTCTCTACCCTGACGAATCATACCGACCTGAACGCTTGCCTGAACGCTGTAGCGACTTACGCCGGCCGTTTCGATGACACACATGTGTCAAATTTGTTGCTGGGGAATCTGACCCCCGGTATGCCATCTGAGTTTGCCTTTATGCTGCTTGGGGCCGCGTCGAACCAATCTATGAACAGTTACATGGATCCTGTGACAGGAAAGAACAAGACATATACCTACTATGTTTGGAATAACAGCAAGAAGATGGGAATGTTCGGCGCCGCTCTATCAGTAGCGGGGGCGGCTACTGGATTGGGTGGCGTGGTTGGCTCAGTTGGGGCTGTTCAAGCTGGTGCTGTGGCAATGACAGCCGCCTCAACCGCCTACAGCGTTGAAAGCCTAAAGTCTTATAAAGTAGTTACGATTGGCGTAGACGAGTCGGGAATGATTCAAAGTTTTAGCTCGAACTGACTTAAGCGGCGGCTGACTGCCATCGTAACCATGATGGTAGCCGCACAGACTTATAGAAGGACCACTCCAAAAATGAGGCGCGGAGGCCGTAAACGCCTGTCGCTGATACAGATGGTTCTGCTGAGACATTTAAAAGCTAGATTTTGAAAAAGGTGGGGACGGGAGCTCCTAAAGCCTTATCGTATAGCCGCTCTATTCGGTTCGTTGGGCAATGGCAACCGGAAATAGACCATGTCGGATACAACACGTTTAATATCATCTACGTTGGGATCTCCTTTTGTGTCCAGCGAAACCCCCGAATGTGGCGCATCCCTTGGCACAGCGCGGAGAAAGTGGCATAACGCTTGGCTCTTAATCGCGCTGTCTTCTGCTTCAACTTCGGGCCTAACGAGATGACGTGTATCTTTGATCGTGGCATACACGGGTTCACCTGAGTTGAGGTTTTTCCACCAAACAAAAGATTTGCGGGTAAAGCAATGCGCTATGCCATCGCTTGAGTGGTAACTCACGGGCGTGGAAAGTTTT
>CAXEVD010000210.1:0-4118 GCA_963999395.1 uncultured Halieaceae bacterium | reverse complement strand
AGTCGCATGCAGCGCCGTTAACCGGCGCTGTTATCCCAGTAAGGCGTTCTTAGCTCCCGCTTCAAGACCTTGCCAATGGTAGAGCGAGGCAGTTCCTGCCGGAACTCTACGGCACTGAGGCGCTGGGTCTTGCCCAGATGCTGGTTGGCCCAGTCCCGGATCTGCTCTTCTGTTTCCTGGCATCCGGATTTCTTTACCACCAGAGCGAGGGGAGTTTCGCCCCATTGGCTGCTGGGTATGCCGATAACCGCAGCATCGGATACCGCAGGATGGCTGAGGACGACTTTTTCCAGGTCTACGGCGTAGATGTTGAAACCGCCGGAAATAATCATGTCTTTGGAGCGGCCGAGGAGCGTCACAAAGCCCTCCTCGTCGACACGACCAATATCGCCCATGCGCTGCCAGCGCTCACCGTTGTCGTCGTACCAGCTGGCCTCTTCGGTTTTCTTGGGCTGATTCTGATAGCCCGACATCATGGTGGTCGAACGCCCCACCAGCTCGCCAATTTCTCCCGCAGGCAGCCGATTCAGTTGCTCATCGATCGTAAAGACCTCGCTCCCACCCCAGGGAATGCCCACGGTGTGGAGCTTATCGGGGTTAGTATCGGCACGGAGCAGGCAAACCACGCCGCCCTCGGTCATGGAATAGATCTCAATCAGTGCCCCGGGCATACGCCGCACCACCTCGGCCTTGAGCTCTGCTGAGAACGGCGCGCTGGTGCAGTATTTGAGCGCCATGCTTGATAGGTCGTACTCATCAAACTGCGGGAAGTCCATTAACCGCTGATACTGCACCGGCACCAGAATCGTATGCGTTGCCCGGTGTTGCTGGGCCAGCTCCAGCCACCGCGCGCAATCAAACTTGCGCATCACCACCGCGGTGCCGCCATAGGCCATGGTCGCGATAAAAATACCCAGCGTGGTGTTGGAGTACATCGGCGTCGAGAGAAGGGTCACCTGCCCGGGCAACCCCAGCCCACTCTCTTCCCCAACCGCCATTTGGTACCAGCGCATTTGGCGGCTGTGCACGATGCCCTTTGGTGTGCCGGTGGTGCCGCTGGAGTAAATGATGTTGTAAGGATCGTTGGGGCCCGTCTCGAAATCACGAGGTGTCGCGCCCTCCTCAGCCATCCAATCGAATAGGAACGGCGCACCATCAGAGTCATCAGGCGCATCCATCATCACGTGCTTTAGGGCGGGCAACGCCACACCACTGTCGGCAAGCTCTGCACGTTTGGCGTGGTCGATAAACAGATGCCCCGCGCCGCTGTCAGTCATCATGGCGGCGAGCTGTTGTGCGGTTGCTGAGGTGGTCAGCGGTGCGGCACAGCCACCCGCGGCAATGGCGCCCAGATACACCAGTGCGTAGCGAATGGTGGTGGTGCCAAGTATGGAAACCGCCTGGCCTTTTTGCAGGCCCTCGGCCTGCAACTGCGCAGCGATGCGATTTACCAGCGCCGCGGTCTGGCCCCAGGTCAGCTGCTCCTCGCCATCATCGAGCGCGATGCGATCCGGCTGATTTGCGGCGTGAGCGTTAATGAGCCAAGCCAGCTCACCATAAGGCTGCTTCAGGTATTGCAGCGTCTCAGCGGCTGGTATGGGTATTGAAGTGTGTGGAGTCATAGCTCGCTGGATTTGTATCCTCGGTCGGGTTGCCAACCGCGTTGTATCACGAGCGTGACTTGAGTGGCAGGGATTAGGCCCTTGCGCGAGCGGGTTTCCGGTTGCGGCCACCGCGCTGTGCCGATGGCCCACCCTGACGTTTTTTACCCTGACCCTCACGATGCTTCTTGGCGCCGGGTTTTGCCTTCGCCTTTTTGGACGGACGCTTACCACTGGTTTTAACTGGCTTGGTGGGCAACCGATGCTCGGGCTCAAAGCCATCAATCTCTTCCCGCGGAATCGATTTTTTAATCAGCTTCTCGATTTTCTGCAGCTGAGACGCTTCGTCCGCGCTCACTAGCGAGAGCGCGATGCCCGTCTCTCCCGCACGGCCGGTTCGACCAATACGGTGCACATAGTCTTCGGCGACATGAGGTAGATCAAAGTTCACGACCCGCGGTAACTGCTGAATATCGATCCCTCTTGCGGCAATGTCCGTCGCCACGAGCACTTGCAGCTGGCCATCCTTGAACTGCTTGAGGGAGCGTGCGCGCGCGCCCTGCTTTTTGTCGCCGTGAATCGAGTCGCTGCTGATCCCTGCCTTGGAGAGGTTCCGGGAAATCTTGTCTGCGCCGTATTTGGTGCGGGAGAACACCAGCATCTGACCCCACCGCTCGCTGGCCACTAGATGTTTCAGCAGCTCAGTTTTGCGGGCTTTGTCGACGGGGTAAACGGTCTGGTCGATGCGGCTCACCGTGGTGTTGGCGGGCGTGACCTGAATCTTCTGTGGCTGATGCAGGAACTCGCAGGCCAGCGCCTCGATCTCGCGGGAGAATGTGGCAGAAAACATCAGGGTCTGGCGCTTTTTGGGCAGTTCCGCGTGAATGCGGCGCATCGCGGGAATAAAGCCCATGTCGAGCATTCTGTCGGCCTCATCGAGCACCCACATCTTCACGTGATCAAGCCGCACCGCACCCTGCCCCAGCAAATCCAAGAGGCGACCGGGGGTGGCAACCAACATATCGGTGCCCCGGGCGAGATGGCGGATCTGGGGGCGAATGTTCACACCGCCACAGACCATCTGACTATGGAGCTTAATGCCCGCACCGTAAGTACGGATGTTGTCAGCAATCTGCGCGGCCAGCTCACGGGTGGGCGTCAGGATCAAACAGCTGACATCTTTGGGGCCCGGGCGGGGGCCATCCTTCAGCATATGGAGCGCAGGCAGCGTAAAGGCGGCGGTTTTACCGGTTCCGGTTTGCGCGGCGGCCATGAGATCGCGGCCCGACAGCACCAGTGGGATCGCCTTGGCCTGAATCGGCGAGGGCGTGTCGTAACCCTTGGCTGCAATGTTTTGTAGAAGCTTGGCGTTCAGTCCCAGCTCGTTAAATGCGGTCATCGTGTGCTCTATTTTGGGTATCGCGTTTAAGTGGAACGTGACACGAGAAAGTTGAGATTACTGTTACGCAACGCTTCCCTCACTGGATGGCGCGCAGTATGGGCGGCCAGGCCGACATTACAAGCTTTATCTCTCCGCACTATTTGCATGCTGCCCGCATGCTTTCGATAGACCTCAGCTTTCAGCCTCTGAACTAATGGCTGACAAGCCTCTCCACAAGAGCAAGACCGCCATAGGCAGTACCGTCGCTCCCACCAGTGCCAGCGAGCTCCCGACCGCCTGCGTGCTCTCAAAAATGTAATCGCTCGCCAGTGCGACGCTAGTCGGCCCCAGAGCAAGACCAATGAGATTTGTACTGAGCACAAAAAATCCGGCCATCAAGCCACGCATCTCATTGGGCGAGGCACTTTGCAAGCCTGTGGCAAACAACGCCAGCGGAAACGTCACGAGGTAGCTCGCACCCGTGATCAAAACCAACGCCCAACTCAGTGACTCAGCCAGACCAGCCCCGACGAGAACGGGAATGAGAAGAGACGTAGACAAGATCGATGTGACGAGGGGCGCGCGAGCGGGGTCCATACGGGTTGCCAGCCAGCTTGCTGCCACCGGCCCGCTCAGTACCCCCGCAGAACCTGCGACGAGGGCAATGGTGCCGTAGTAACGGCCGGCGTCGACAATCTCCAGCCCGTGCACGCGAATTAGCAAGCTCGGCACCCAGGCCTGCAACGCGTAGAGCACCAGCACAATAAATGGCGCACCTAATAAATAGGCGCCAAATACACCGCGCCGTGGCCAAACATAGTGTGCAACATCGCCCCAGCTAAGAGGGTCTGTTGTTGCAGTCAGTCGCTGTGTGCGAGGAGGTTCCTTGAGCAGCGGCAACAAAAACACCATCAGTAGCCCGGGAAGCGCGACCAGCATGAAGGTGAGCTGCCAGGGCGCCAATGCCCCGATCACTGGCAACTCAATGCTGCCCAAACCACTGGCCCAGCCCACCACCTCTGCGCCCAGAATCAGCGACAAACCCGCACCGAGATAGGGACCCATCAGAAAGATGCTCACCGGCAGCGCACGCTTCTCCTCAGGAAAGTAATCGGCCAGCAATGACCACGATGCGG
>CAXEVD010000209.1:0-4118 GCA_963999395.1 uncultured Halieaceae bacterium | reverse complement strand
GAAAGCGAATCTTTGGCATCTGAGCTGGTGAGTGTTTTCCCAATGATCACTCAGACCTGCACACGAAGTGACGGAACCGAAGGCTTCCAAAAAGGGCCTGCTATCGATAATCAGTCGCCACATACCATCGACGTTCGCGCTGAGTCGGTATTGAATGTAGCGGGGGAGACGCTCAGCTGGACATATGAACCGGGAGAGCTGTCTTTAGCAGCTGGGCAATACTTGCCCGCAATATGTCGCCCGTCGGACGAGGCCAGTCCCTTCGGTAGCGACTATGTAGAATCGTGGTTTACTTATGTTGACCCAACTTCTAACAAGCTGATCGAATCGCTCCACCTGCTCTGGGATGACGATTACAGCGGCGCTTATGCTGAGGTGAGAACAGCCTCGTCGGCTGAAGGCGCCGCCGAAGGTCATACCACTCGCATGGTGAAAACGGGAGAGTCCCTGACCGTGAATTTCCTACCAGCCAGTGGCTTTGCGCTCTCCAGCGTTGAGAGCTCCTGCGGCGGCAGCTTGCAGGGCAGCACCTTCACGGTGAATCGGGTGACCAGCGACTGTCTGATAGAACCGGTTTTTGAGGTGCACTCGACGCCGGGAGATACGCTGCGAGTGTCTCTGGAAGAGCCGGTAAGGGGTGATACCTACTCAGGCATTGGCAACTTGAGGGGTTGGGCTGTTGCGACAGTGGGCGTCGACCGCGTCGAAATTTGGATTGATGGAGCTTACGCTTTCGATGCGCCGTATGGCGGTGAGCGCGGAGATGTGGGAGGAGTGTTCCCAGATATTAACGATTCTGTGAACTCTGGCTTTTCTACCGCTTGGAACTACAACCTAATGGACTTGGGCGAGCACACAATCACAGCGAGAGCCTATAACACTAACGGCCAATATGCTGAGAGTGGCAAAACTTTTCTCGTGACCCGCTTTCACAAACCTTACTTGGTTGCAGATGATACGGTAGATCTGTCTGGTGCTCAGTGCTCGGTCTCTGACAGCCAGATTTCGTTAAGTGATGCGGTGATGGATGGTCAGGTCTACGACATCTTGCTGGACTGGCGCACCGCGGCTCAGGATTTCCAGATTATTGAGATCCGCTAGTCTTGTTGCGTTCGTGTGGCCTGAGAAACCAGCACAACGCCTCGGCCTTGCTGGGCCACGGTGTTCTTTGGTGCTCCTCTGTGGCGTGCTCGTGATGATGATGTGGTGCGCCGCTTGACAGTGTCTGTTCCGCAATGTCCAGAAGCTCGGCAGGCAAAGGGCACTTAGCCGACGATGCCTCCGGCAACTTGGGCAGTATAAAATTGTCTAGCGAGGCGGGTGGCGCTTCCTGAAAGTCTCGGTGTTGCCATAACCCTGTTTTGGTATCGAGGGAGTAGGAAGGCAAGAGTCTCCTTCCCCATCTCGCAATCAGTGTCATCGCACTTAAAACGTAATCAACTTCTTCCTCGGTGCTCAGCCAGTGGAGGTTGAATCTCACCCACCCGGGGCGCAGACATCCAAACCCGCGCCTCACCTCGGCAGCCAGCGCTTCGGAGTGCTCGGGTGTTAGATCAAGCAGCGTATGGCCGTAGGGCCCGGCGCAAGAGCAGCCGCCTCTGGCCTGAATACCAAACAGATCATTGAGCAATCGCACCACAAACCCGTAATGCAGTTCACCTTTATGCGATCTAAAACGCAGCGAGAATATGGGCAGCCGCTCTGCATCGGCAGGCCCGAGTAGGTCCAGCCCCGGCGCTTCTTGAAGCTGTGCTCTGGCCTGCTCCACATGCTGCTTCTCTCTCTCGGCGATGACCTCATAGCCCACCTGTTTGGGGATGCTGATCGCCATGGCGCCGCGGATGGATTCGATAATGCCCGGTGTGCCGCCTTCCTCCCGATGCTCGGGTTCCGGATGCCACTCATGCCAGTCAGGCGTGACGTAACGCACCGTGCCGCCGCCGATTTGGGCAGGTACAGTGTTGTTGAGCAGATGGCGTTTGATTGCCAATACGCCACTGCTCCCGGGGCCGCCGATAAATTTATGCGGCGAGAAAAAAACCACATCAAGCCGAGCGTCCTCTCGATTCATGTTGATGGGCAGATAGGGCGCCCCGGCGGCGTAGTCCCAGACAGCGAGTGCCCCGTGTAGTTTAAGAATCTGCGTGATGCCGTGAACATCCGACTGGATGCCGGTCACATTGGAGGCCGCGGAAAAACTCCCTATGACGAGTGATCGATCCCGGTGCTGTTGGAGCGTCTCCGTCAGCGCTCCCTGATCGATACCGCCCGCGGCATCGAGCGGTATTCGAATTACATCGACTGCGGTTTCGCGCCAGGGCAACTCATTGGAGTGATGCTCGTAGGGGCCAACGAGCACAAGTGCGCGGTTGGATGCTGCATCCGGGGCGTCGGTGGGTTGGGTGTTACCTGATTTCAGGCCGAGCAGGTGTACCAGCGTGTTCACGGCACCGGTCGCACCGGAGCCACTAAAGATCAGCGCATCCTCCGGGCCCGCGTTAATCACCTCCTTGATCGTGTGCCTGGCCCATTCCCTGAGCTGTCCGGTATGGCGTCCGGTATGGGACGCCTCCGAGTGTGTGTTGGCGTAATGGGGTAACACGTCCCGGGCAATTGCGGTTTCGATTGAGGTCAGACTCCTACCACTGGCGGTATGGTCGCAGTAGATGAGAGGCCGCTCTCCAAAGGGGGTTTGTAGGGTTGTGTCTCGCCCAATGACCTGTTGTCGCAGTGTGTTGATCAGCTGCTCTGGCTCACTGCAGGGTGCTGTTTGAGGGTTAGCGGGGAGGGATACAGGCATGACAGAGCGCGCCCGAGAATTCGATATCCCCATCGTGCGATGCAAGCCGCGCGCCATGTGTGCAATGTGGGTGTGCTGCAGCCACCAAAACGCACATAATGTGTGTTTAAATAAATATAAATGATCAAGTCGTGCTTATAGAGGTTTTATGGCGCACCCAGAGACTATTGACGCCTTGGATCGCAAGCTGCTCCGCGCCCTGCAGCGTGACAGCGCGGAGCCCATTTCAGACCTAGCGGAGCGTTGCGGGCTGTCGCGATCGGCATGCAGCCGTCGGATAGCACGCCTAGCCGAGGCCGGCGTGATCGAGCGATCGGTTGCGCTGCTCTCGCAGAGCAAGCTGGGGCTGGGTCTGACGGTGTTTATCGCCATCAAAACTAATCAACACAACGCGGCCTGGTCCAGCCAGTTCCGGCGCGTCGTTGAACAACTGCCGGGTATTCTCGAAGTACATCGATTGGGTGGCGATATAGATTATTTGGTGAAAGCAGTGGTGCCCGATATGCCCGGTTACGACGCGCTCTACCAGCAATTGATCAGGGCTGATCTCTTTGACGTGAGCGCGAGCTTTGTTATGGAGACCATGAAACACACCACCGAACTGCCCTTGTGACCACCTTGCTAGCGGCGCTCACTAGCTCTCAAGGCTGTGACGCTGATTCTCCACGTTATTTTTGCGAGGGGGTCGCGAATACGTGTGTCTGATTTGAGAGTGGGATGGCAGCCATTCAGCCTGAAAACGCATAGATTTATGCCAATACATATTTCTACTAATTAGGTCTGTTCAACCCGCGTTTAAGAGGTTATTTTTACAGAGACTCTGTTAATCTTTGTCCGGACATAACAAAAAATCAGTCCTGTCAGTAGGTTTGTGCCGTTCGGCAGGTTCTGAAATTTTCATAACACTCATAAATAAACAGTAACGAGGGAACCCATGAGTACGATTCGTAATGCTTCAATACTTGCTGTCGCGGTGTCCATGGCCGTCTCCGGCCAGGTCAATGCTCAGCGATCAACCACCACCGAAATTGAGGAGGTTTTGGTAACTGCGCAAAAGCGCGAAGAGAATATGCAAGACGTGGCGATATCAATGTCTGCCATGGACGCCAATGCGATCGAGAAGTCATTCGCGCGAACGATTGATGAGATTACCGGCATGTCCCCCAATTTGATCATCAATCCAATTTTGGGCAACGGAACTGTCGGAGTGTCTATCCGGGGAATGCAGCATGCAGAGGTGGAAAAAAGCTTCGACCCAGCAGTTGCAATCTATCAGGACGGCATATATCTGTCGTCAACTACAGGCGCGCTAAGGAAT
>CAXEVD010000208.1:0-4133 GCA_963999395.1 uncultured Halieaceae bacterium | reverse complement strand
GCCGAGCCGGTCGCAGACACCCTTAAGCAGGTCGATGAAGGCGGGCGGATCTCAGGTACAGTCGATCGCCAGTCGCTATGGCGGGCGCAGACGCCGCAATTATTTCCCCTGTTCGCTTTGCGAGCGGCGTTGGGTCGGTGTCTGGAGGAAGGCATTTCGGTCACCGATGAAGCCATGGCGATGGAGCGGGCGGGTGAGCCTGTTCACGTGGTAGAGGGGCCCTCGAGCAACATTAAGGTCACCGTTGAAGCAGACCTCGCGTTTGCGGATCTGGTGCTGAGAAAGAGAGGAGGGCAGTGACATGATGCGTATTGGCCACGGTTACGATGTACACGCCTTTGGCGAGGGTGATTCGGTCGTGTTAGGCGGTGTGCAGATCCCCTGCGAGCGCGGACTGGTTGCGCACTCCGACGGAGATGTCGTGTTGCACGCGCTCTGTGATGCGTTGTTGGGTGCGTCGGGCCTCGGTGATATTGGCCGGCATTTTCCCGATACTGATCCGGCCTTTAGTGATGCTGACAGTCGAACGCTGTTGCGCGCAGTGGTCGCGCAGCTGGATGAGGCGGGTTGGAAAGTTGGTAATGTTGATCTCACCGTCATCGCCCAAACCCCGCGTTTGAGCGAGCACATTGCCGAGATGCGCGAGCACATCGCCGCCGACCTCAGAGTGGCAGTGGAAAGTGTCAACGTGAAGGCAACCACCACGGAAAAACTGGGCTTTGTGGGGCGGGAAGAAGGTATTGCCAGCCATGCGGTGGCGCTGCTGACGAATGAGGGCGCCTCTGCGTGAGCCAGCAGGGTATTGGCATGACCTCCCAGCGGACGCGGGAGCGGCTTATACAGCGACTGATGGATCAGGGCATCACGCGGTTTGAGGTGCTCGAAGCGATTCGCAGCGTACCCCGTCATTTATTCGTTGATGAGGCGCTCGCGCATCGGTCCTACGAGGATACGGCGCTGCCGATTGGCTACGGCCAGACGCTCTCGCAACCCTATGTCGTTGCCAAGATGAGTGAGCTCGCGCTGGCGCAGGGGAGGCCGAAAAAAGTGCTGGAGCTGGGGAGTGGCTCGGGCTACCAAACGGCGATATTGGCCAGTCTTGTGGATGAGATTTGCGCGATTGAACGCATTAAGCCGCTTTTGGAGCGGGCGCGGAAGCAGCTACGCGCGCTGCGAGTGCGCAACGTGCGGCTGCGGCACGGTGATGGGCTGGACGGATGGGCCAGCGAGGCACCTTTCGATTTGATTCTGGGCGCCGCGGCGCCGGAGCGTCTGCCTACCCAGTTGCTGGAACAGCTCGCGCCCGGAGGCAGGCTGATCTTGCCCGTCGGTGGCGAACAGCAGCAGCTCATGATGGTGACCGCCACTCCTGAGGGTTATGTCAAAGAGGTGATCGAAGAAGTCAATTTTGTCCCAATGGTGCGAGGTGTGAGCCGGTGAAGCACTTGCCAGCAGGGGTATTTGCCCGCGGACTGGCGATGGGTGCGGCGGATATCGTCCCGGGTGTCTCCGGTGGCACGATCGCATTGATTACGGGCATCTATGAACGCTTGTTGAGTGCGATTGTGTCGGCCGACAGCGATGCGCTCACCATGGCGCTGAGTGGTCGTTGGAATGCGTTGTGGCATCGAATCGACGGCGGATTTCTGTCGATCCTGCTGCTGGGTATTCTGACCGCGATTTTCTCGATGGCCTCGGGCATTCATTGGCTGCTCACCCACTATCCGCAGCTGCTATGGTCGTTCTTTTCCGGACTGATTCTGGTCAGTGCGGTGCTGCTGATTCGGGACGAGGTGACGCTTGATAGCTTTGACTGTCTGGCGGGGTTCACCTTAGGAGTCTGCATCGCCGTGGGTGCCGCCTTGATGCCTCCCGTATCGTTTCTCACCGGCCTACCGGGCTTGTTTTTTGCCGGCGCGATCGCGATTTGCGCCATGATTTTGCCCGGAATATCTGGAAGTTTTTTGCTGGTGCTGATGGGCATGTATGAGCAGGTGTTGTCGGCGATCAAGACGCTGCAGGTCACTGAACTGTCGGTGCTCGCCGCGGGGTGCGTGACAGGGTTGCTGCTCTTCGCGCGATTGCTTCAGCACTGCCTGCAGCGTTATCGGGCACTGGCTATGGCATTCCTCAGCGGCGTGTTGATGGGTTCATTGGTGGCGGTATGGCCGTGGCGACAGGAGGTAATGCTGAATGCTGCCGAGGGAGCGATTTCAGTTTCGCGACCCGTGTTGCCGTCGATGGCCACTGATGCACAGTTGTTCGCTTGTGTCGCCAGCTGCCTGATTGGATGTTTTTTGGTCTGGGGTGCGCAGGCATTGGCTTCGCGTCGAGGTCTTTAATATGGCAGTGCGATGCGGTCAGAGCCTGGTGGCGACCCTGTTGCTTCTTATAGGCTGCGCTGACAACCCGCCCGCGGTGATTGAAAACAAGTCAGTGGCGGCGGTGGATGTGCCACCGGAAGTGCGCCAGGCAGATAGCAATTTTGCGGATTATGGGCGCAACTTGGCCGCTGGCCCGGACTACGTGGTGGAGCCGGGAAATACGCTCTACGCTGTGGCCTTTCGTTTGGGTATGGATTACCGCACGCTGGCGAGTCTGAATAACATTGACCCGCCCTATGTGATCAAGGTGGGGCAGGCGCTGAAAACCGTGCCGGATGCCCCACCAGGAAGCGTCTCTGCCGCAACTGAGGCAAACCCGCCTGAGGCCATCGCGATGCAGCGCGTTAGCGAAACTAATGTGAAGAATGCAGCGGGCAGTGCCACAGCTGCTGCCAAGTCCGCGGCCACACAGTCAGAACCGAGCCTGCCCTCGCATTCGCTATCCACCGCAAAGACGCCCACGCCCAATGCGCCGGTGGATCGCTGGTTCTGGCCTGCAGAGGGAGCAGTGAGTCGCGCTTACTCAGCTGAGCGTCACAAAGGGATTGAGCTGGTTGGCGAGCGCGGCTCGCCGGTGATGGCAACCGCAGCAGGCGTAGTGGTGTATGCGGGCACAGGCGTCACCGGCTATGGCGCGCTGCTGATCGTTAAGCATAACGACACATACCTCAGCGCGTATGGCCATAACGATGCCCTGCTGGTAGCGGAGGGCCAACAAGTTGACGCTGGGCAGGTGATTGCTCGCATGGGCAGCACCAGCAGTGACTCGGTGAAGCTGCACTTCGAGATCCGGCGCAACGGCCGGCCCGTGAATCCCACGTCACTGTTACCTCAACGCTGACTAAGCCATACCCTCATCACTACGCCACAATCGTGACTGTGATAGTGCGTTAACTCAAAGGGGGCGCCCGAGGGTCACGGGCGGTGTCCTGTGTTCAGCGCTCCAATAACTCGAGCTTGCCGGGTTTGCCTGCCCAGTCCTCGTGATCGGGGGGGGGATCTTTGCGTTCTGTGATATTTGGCCAGATCTCCGCCAGCTCCGCGTTCAATTGCTGGAACGATTCCTGATCGCCGGGGAGCTCATCCTCTGAATAGATCGCATCGACAGGGCATTCCGGTTCACACAGTGCGCAGTCGATGCATTCGTCTGGATGAATGACCAGAAAATTAGGCCCCTCGTAGAAACAATCTACCGGGCAAACCTCAACGCAATCAGTGTGCTTGCACTTGATGCAATCTTCGCCAACAACGAAAGCCATACCAATACCTCACTCATCCCACGGCGAAGGATACTGGCTGTGAACTGTTTTGAAAACTGGTCAGGTTTCATCGTCAAGTTTCTGTTTCAGTTGATAGATCGAGTCCAGTGCCGCTTTGGCACTGAGGTTATCAGGATCCAGTGACCGCAGTGCCTCAAGCGTGGGTGAGGGCGGGGCGGAAGCGAGCGGCGCTGCCATGAACAACTCCGCCTGTGCGGGGGGCGGCCCGGCCGCCACGCCGCTCTCCAACTCATGAAGTTTGTCCTTGGCTGCGTCGAGAATGTCCTTAGGAACCCCCGCGAGCTTGGCCACCTGCAGCCCGAAGCTGCGGTTGGCAGGACCCTCCTGAATTTGATGGAGGAACACGACGTGGTCTTCGTGTTCGGTGGCGTCGAGGTGGACGTTCGCCATAGCAGGATGCTGCTCGGGCAACGCGGTGAGCTCGAAATAGTGGGTGGCGAAAAAGGTGAGGGCCTGCACCTGATTCGCG
>CAXEVD010000207.1:0-4158 GCA_963999395.1 uncultured Halieaceae bacterium | reverse complement strand
TACAACCCAACTTCCTGTTCGGCGGAAAGGCCGAGCTCCAGGCCGGAACGGTCTCGGTTTACCTTCCAGCAGAGCGCCCTGCTCGAGCTCACGCATAACTGGGGTACGGAAAACGACGTGGCTTTTGAGGGGTATCACGACGGCAACACAGAGCCTCGCGGCTTCGGCCACATCGGCATCACGGTGCCCGACGTCGATGCCGCCTGCCATCGCTTTGAGCAATTGGGGGTAGAGTTCGTGAAAAGGCCCAATGACGGCTCAATGAAAGGACTGGCGTTTATCAAGGATCCCGATGGTTACTGGATCGAAATCCTAAACGCGGACTCGATTACCGATTTAATTGGCGAGCATGGCGCGCTAAGCCACTGAGACAGACAGTTAAGCGAGAGGCTCGCTCGCTGTTTGACGCGTCTCTGTTGGTGATTCACCGAAGCAGGCACGATATCGCTTGCTGAAATGACTGGTATTAGCAAACCCCCAGTAGTAGGCAATCTGGCTGATGTGAAGATGCTCAGACTCCGGGTTGCGCAAATCATCACGGCAACGGCCCAACCGCTTAAAAATAATCAGTTCATTGAGGGTCATCGGCTCATCTCGAAAAAGCCAGTGCAAGTATCGTTTGGAAACTCTATGCTCCAGCGCGATGCGTTCGATGCTGAGCGAAGGGTCTGACAGATGCCGCTCAACGTATCGCTTGATCTCCTGTCGTTGCTGAGCCTGCAGACCTTTTTCAGGGGCAACTTCCATCGGCAGGGCACCCATCACAAACGCATTGACCGCATCAAGAATCGTGTCCGCTTCGACTTCTGCATTATCAAATTCCTCATCGGCGACTGCCCCGATCAGGTTTCCGAGCAACTGTCGACTACCGGACGACGCGCCAAACTTGCGAGGCACCCGATCTAATGCAGCCAACACGTTGTGACTGAGCAGTCTTGCAGGCATCGCGAGAGCCACCTTGTGTAGTGATTGATAGACCTCAAATTTCGTCGCTTTGGAGCTGTCCCAAACGAAGGTGTCCCCAGCTGCCACCGTATAGCACTCGCCACCAAACTCGATATGCTCGCCGCCCTCAAGGTAACTGAGCAGCACGACCGTCGGCTCATCAATCAGGGCAGCGTGGCGATCGGTTCTATAACCCGTGCAGGGGTCGCACCGACTCTCTATCACGTTAATCTCGCCAATAACTTTATGCCGGAGCGACGCGCTGAAAGCGCCCGGAGGTGTTTTGCCTGGACACCAGTCAGCGCCCTGCGCTGTCATGAGTTTATCCACCCAGGCCTCGTAGGCATCCGCGCCACGACCGCTCTCGGAAACCCAAGACTCTTTAACGGACGAATTCATAGCCTGCCTTTGTTGTTATAGCGTGTGGAGATACGTTACCAATCTGTCTCTGCAGGTCAATAGAGCCGCTGCAAACCACACAACCACTGCTTTTTCACAGTCAGAAAAAGGTGTTATCTCTCTGGACACAGACCCAACTCCGCCTTATACATATAATCTGCTGGTGGGGTATCCGCTTTTACCCCCCCGAAAGCATCAATAATAAACATAAACCATTAAATAGGTGCCTTATGAACCGTGACTCATCCTATCGCTTAAATCCCCTCTCTCTTGCCTGCATGTTACTGGCAGGCACTTTGGGCCCTCAGACCACTTCAATCGCCTTAGCACAGGATGCTAGACTTGAAGAAGTTGTTGTAACTGCCAGAAAAAGAACAGAAAATTTGATGGATATCCCCGAATCCGTGACCGCAATTTCTAGCCTGGCAGTCGAACGACGAAATATCAAAGGCCTGAATAAAATTGGCATGGCAGTTCCCAATCTGAACTTATCCATGCGGACAGATGGTTACCCCAACGTCACGATTCGCGGTGTTGGTGCGTATGGCATGACGCAAGGCGTCGGTTTCTATTTAGATGATGTGCAGCTCTTCAGTGACGCGTCATCTCGGTTTGGCGATATTGAGCGAATCGAGGTGCTCAAGGGCCCGCAGGGCGTTTTGTATGGGGGTAGCAATATCGGTGGCGCTGTGAAATACGTCAGCAAAACCCCAACCACAGAGGAAGTCGGCGGTAGACTGAAAGTCATGGCAGGTGAGCAAGGCATCTGGGACATCGAGGGCGACATTAATATCCCGCTCTCGGATAAATGGGCGGTTCGAGCCTTCGCGTTCACTCGCGAGGACGATGGCTTCATGACCAACCCAGGTTCGCTCTCTCCTGTTTTTGGGGTGGACTACAATCAGCCCGAAGATGTGGGCGCCTTCGAACAATCCGGCGGGCGACTGGTCCTTCATGGCGACATCACTGATCGAGTAAGTATCACTGCATCTGCCCGATACAATGAATACGATGGTCCGGTGAATAATTGGGCCAGAGAAATGGGCACGCCAGGAAACCTCCAATATCCATTCACCTTGGATACCAACCTCAATCCGACTCATGAAAGAGAGACATTTGGCGCCCGCTTTGAGATCAATGCTGAATTCGATAATTTCGACTTCAAGAGCATCACGTCTTACACGGATACCGAGAGCGATCGTCATACTGATGTCGACCTGACGCAGCTTTGGTTTTTCAATACATTTAGGCCTGAAACCATGGAGGTCTTAACGCAAGAATTCCGTTTCTCGTCTAATTCAGATGGGCCCTTGCAGTGGGTTGGCGGGATTTATCTTATGGATTTCGAAGAGACCATGAATTCCTTTCTCGATTTTGGATGGATTATTCTCGAAGCAGATGACCCGTCAGTACACGTGCAAGTCCCCTTCGAAACCCGGCGTGAAGATAAAGGCAACTTAGCGGCCTTCGGGAACGTGACTTACGAAACAGGACAGTGGGAATTGGGTCTTGGTCTAAGAATTGATCGATGGGAGTCAGAAGAAGAAGCCGTGGACATTGGACACTCTGCGTCCAAGGATGATGTGGAAGTTTTACCCAAGCTGTCAGTGACAAGGCACTTAAGCGAAAACTCTATGACCTACCTCACTGTTTCGAAAGGCTTCGAGCCAGGCGGATGGGTAGGCATAGCTGATGGTGCACCACCGGTTTATGGCCCGAATGGCGAAAAAACCCTCGCGGGTTTTGATCCAGAAGAGGCAATTCAATACGAGTTCGGCTGGAAAGGCTCCTCTGCAGATGGACGCTTACAAGCAACAGCAGCCGTTTTTTTCATCGATTACGACAACCGCCAATTCGAATTCATAGTGCCTAACCCCAGCGGAGATGGCACTTTAATAGACGGTATTGAAAACATAGGAGACTCTGAGCAGAGAGGCCTTGAGGCCAGTCTTACCTGGAGAGCTAGTGAATATCTACAGATAGCGGCAGCTTATGGGTATATCAGCGCTGAGTGGGATGACAATACGATTTTACCCGACGGCAGTGCAAATCTTGGCGGCCAAACACCACCGCAAATCATTGATAAAAGTCTTTCATTGACAGCCAATTTCCAAAAACCTGCGTTCTCTGGATTCGATTGGTTAGCTAATTTTCAGTTGAGCCACAACGGTACCATGGAAGGTGGAAAGCCCTCTGGCGGGACCGTCACTAATCCAGAATTTACAGTTCTAGATCTGCAAGTAGGATTAGTCTCAGACAGCTGGGAATTGCTGCTCAATCTAGATAACGCTCTCAACGAGAAGTACTATACCGACATCGAGCCATTCCCTAACTTTGGTTTTGGTGGCTTAACCGGCACCGAGCCAGCAGAAATTATCATAGGCACACATGGGCACCCCCGCCTGTTTACAGCGAGTGCGACCTATCGATTCTGACACCCTGAATGAGAGTTGTATTTAAATGGTAGACCATGTCTGATGCGCAGGAATTAGCAGCGCGTGCGCTGAAGCACTTTAATGAGGGCACCACGGATCAGGCGCCCTCTCAAATGCAGATCCCAGTCACTGCTTATACCGATGAGGCCCAGTTTCAGGCAGAGCGTCAGGCGGTGTTTTTTGAATCTCCTATTGCGGTTGCGCTGTCACTGGAAATCCCCAATCCAGGTGACTTTCTGACGCAAACCATTATGGGAAAGCCCCTTCTCCTCACTCGGGATAAGGAGGGGGCGCTCCATTGTTTTCTAAACGTGTGCCGACATCGTGGAGCCAAAGTCTGCGCCGCCGAGAAAGGCCACCAGACACGGTTCAGTTGCCC
>CAXEVD010000206.1:0-4160 GCA_963999395.1 uncultured Halieaceae bacterium | reverse complement strand
GACACCGGTCCTCGCGCCGCCAACGGCGGACTTGGTCCTCATCGACGGCGATAATGTGAGAGGAAAAACGGCCTTCGCCGTCTCCGCGCAGAGCCTCCTCGCGCAGACGAGAACCTTCGCGGCGACGCAAGACGCGGTCCTATACATCGACCACGGCCTCGCCGCCGAGTGCCTCGCCGTGGAAGATAACTTAAGGGTGGTCTTCGCCGGCACGGCCCAGCCCAGTGGCTACACGGAGCCCGTGCTGCACGCACGACGCCTCGCGTTCAAAGCCCAGGCCTGAGTACCGCGGGCAATGCCCCCCGGGGAGTAGGGCACTCCCCGCGAGACCGCCGTCAGGGACATCCGAGCCTGCCCACCTTGGTTGTTGCAAGTCAGCATCATTGCAAGTTGCCACACAAACTGACCCACCGGAGTCGAGAAACCGCTAAAGTGAGGATTCGCGACCGTTCAGTGACAAAAAAATTTCATAATAATATTTATTGTCACTGATTCCGCTTGATCACTCTCTCCTGTATCGCAAAATGCGAAAGACACGCCCTTTGCATTGCACAGGGCGGGTTCGGCGGCGTAGTGCACGACGCTGTCATCGCCCGATTTTCGCGCACGCTTTCTACAACGTTTGCCGCCGGCGTGCCGCTGGTCAAAGCTCTGGAATCCACTGCAGGTGCAGCGGGAAATGCGGTCTATGCCAAGGCAATACGCACCATTAGGGATGACGTAACCACAGGCACCTGTCTAGCATTATCGATCCGCACTATGCGTTTGTTCCCCTCAATGCTGTTACAAATGACGGGAATTGGTGAGGAATCAGGCTCGCTCGATGATATGCTGGGTAAAGTCGCTGACCACTACGAAGCGTCGGTCGATAACGCCGTTGATAGTTTGAGTTCTCTGATGGAGCCTCTGATCATGTCGATACTTGGCGTGTTGGTAGGGGGGCTCATGATCGCGATGTACCTGCACATCTTTATGCTCGGCTCTGCCATTTGACGGTGTCTCGCGACCCAATATGCTTGCCATGATAACTGCCTTTCACAACCCAGTTTTTTTCACTCTAACCTGCACAGCGTTGGGGCTGATTGTGGGCAGCTTCCTCAACGTGGTGATCCTGCGATTACCAAAAATGATGGAGCAGAGCTGGCGCCGGGAGTGCTGTGAACTGCTCAACCAAGCGCTGTCCGATGAGGATCCTCTCACACTGTCTTACCCGGGCTCCCAGTGTCCGGGGTGCGGCACCGCAATCAAGCCCTGGCATAACATACCGGTCATTAGCTGGCTCACATTGCGGGGCCGATGCACACAGTGTGGCATGTGCATCTCGGCGCGCTATCCCATTGTCGAGCTATTCACTGCATTGCTATCGGGCTTCGCAGCCTGGCAGTTTGGTTTTGGCCCTGAGGCCATAAGCGCACTGGTTCTGATCTGGGTATTGATCGCCCTGACTGGGATCGACATGGACACCCAACTATTGCCCGACTGCATGACCCTGCCTTTATTGTGGCTAGGCTTGGGAGTGAACCTCTTCTCGGTGTGGACACCGCTTTCCTCGTCGGTAATGGGCGCCATGCTGGGCTATGGGTCGCTGTGGAGCGTTTACTGGATGTTCAAGCTGGCGACAGGCAAAGAGGGCATGGGCTACGGCGACTTCAAGCTACTCGGCGCACTCGGCGCCTGGTTCGGCTGGCAGGCTGTACCGCTGATGATTCTGCTGTCCTCGTTTGTCGGCGCAGCGCTGGGGATTGCTATCCTGATTGCACGGCGTCAGGGCCGGGATACCCCCATGCCCTTCGGCCCCTATCTGGCCGGGGCGGGTCTACTGACCCTCTTTTTTGGCGACACGCTGATCACCGAATACCTGCGGCTCGTGAGCCACTGATATGTTGCGCGTGGGCATTACCGGTGGCATCGGCAGCGGCAAGACCGCCCTGACCGGCTGGCTCGCCACCCAAGGCATTGTCATTGTCGATGCCGATCTCGCCGCCCGCGTCGTGGTCGAGCCCGGCCAACCGGCGCTGACCGAAATCGCCGAGACGTTTGGTGAGGAATTCCTGCTACCCGACGGGCAACTCGACCGCGCCGCGCTCCGGCAACGGGTCTTCGCCGATGAAGATCAGCGCAAAGCGCTTGAGGTCATTACCCATCCTCGTATTCGCGATGAACTGGCCCGGCAGATGAGCGAGGCGGGCTCACCCTATGTCGTGCTGAGCTCCCCACTCTTACTGGAAAGCGGTCAGTCGGCAATGGTGGATGTCAGTGTGGTGGTCGACGTGCCCGAGGCACTGCAAATCGAGCGCACGATGGCCCGGGATCAGAATGATCGGCAGCTGGTTGAGCAGATCATGGCCGCGCAACTGGATCGGGAAACGCGGATTGCACGCGCTGACATGGTTATCGACAACAGCACGTCGCTGGACGCACTGCACAAGCGCGCGGCGGTATTGCACGAGACACTGCTGGCACGCGCGGCGGCGCATTAACCGGAGAGTAATCGCTCCAAGATGGGCCGGTTGGCGGCGGGAAACGCCCAGTCCCGGAGCTGCTCCGGTTGCTGCCACGCTAGCGGCTGACCCTCAAGGCCTCGGGGCTGACCTGACCAGCGGGTGACACGGTGGACGTCCAATCTCACCTGTTTATCGCCGTAATCGTGCTCAAGCACCGTGAGGGCCTCAGTGGCCTCAACCAGCACACCCAACTCCTCCCTGAGTTCCCGGGCCAGCGCTTCCTGCAAGGTTTCGCCCGCTTCGACCTTGCCGCCCGGGAATTCCCACAGTCCGCCCTGATGCGCATCCGGCGCGCGGCGAGTGACCAGCACACGACCCGCGTCGTCGATCAGGATGCCGACCGCGACAGTGACGGCTACCATATCAGGTGCGGTATTCAGCGTTGATGCGGACGTAGTCGTAGGAGAGATCGGTGGTCCAGATTACTGCCCCGGCGTCGCCACGATTGAGCGCAATCTCGATCAGCAGATCTTCTGATGCCATCGCCTCCTTACCCTTTTCCTCGGTATAGGAGGCAGCCCGCGCGCCCTGCTCGGCGATCAGCACACCGTTCAAGTGGATAGACACTGCGTCGGTGTCGAGATCCTCAAGCCCGGAGCGACCGATCGCCGCCAGAATACGACCCCAGTTGGGATCCGAGGCAAACAAAGCGGTTTTCACCAGAGGGGAATGGGCCACGGTACGCGCCACCTGATCGCAAGCCGCTTCTGATTCTCCTCCAGTAACACGAATCTCGACAAACTTACTCGCGCCCTCGCCGTCGCGCACAATGTCTTGCGCGAGCTCAATCATCAGTGTCGTCAGCGCCTGCTCATAGTGCTCGGCGTGTTCGGAGCCCGCTGTGATCTCAATGCCACTCTGCCCCGTGGCAGAGAGCGTGACCGCATCGTTGGTCGAGGTATCGCCGTCGACCGTGATGCGGTTGAAGCTCGCTGATACGGCGGACTTCAGGAATGAGTTAAGTAACGCTAAATCAATAGCGGCATCGGTCGCCAAGAAGGCCAGCATGGTTGCCATCTTGGGGCAGATCATACCTGCGCCCTTGGCGATACCCGTGATCGTGCAGCACTGGCCCTCCAGCTCAACCTCAACGCTCCGCAGCTTGGCGCGCGTATCGGTGGTGAGGATGGCACCCGCGGCACGCTCCCAACCTGTATCACAGAGGTTATCCAACGCGCCGGGCAAAGCGGCACTGATCAGATCGGCCGATAGCGGTTCACCGATCACACCGGTGGAGAACGGCAGCACCGCCGTGGCTTCGGTCTCGGTCAGCCGCGCCAGCGTGTCGCAACACTCGCTTGCTGACTGAATACCCGCCTCGCCGGTGCCGGCGTTGGCATTACCGGTATTGATCATCAGATACCGCGGCTGTGCCTCGACCGTCGCCAAGTTTGCCTCTGCGATTTGTACCGGTGCCGCGCGAAACGCATTCCGTGTAAACAGCGCCGCGGTGCAGGTGCCCGGGGCAAGGGCGATAACCACCAGATCATCGCGGTCCACCTTTTTAATACCGGCTTGCGCAACGCCCAGCTGTACTCCCGCTACCGACGCATTCATAGGGCCTCTCCCGGTATAGGTATAGGGCGTGCTGCCACCGCGCCAGCGATCAGCTCAATGCGCCGTGACATTGCTTGTACTTTTTGCCACTGCCACAGG
>CAXEVD010000205.1:0-4166 GCA_963999395.1 uncultured Halieaceae bacterium | reverse complement strand
TTTGACTGAGATGCGCCAGTTTGTCGTGGGCGTTTTCCAGACTTTCTTGTGGCGTATGGCCATGTTTACATGGTTCTTTGTCATGCGCATTGATGAGTCGCTGTATTTTGCTAACGCGGCCTATCTCGAGGACACGGTGTTTGCGCAGGCGGCGCTGCGAGAGGATCTCGCCCACGTCATTTTGATGTGTCCGGCCGTAAACGCGATTGACCTCAGCGCTCTGGAGGCGCTGGAGGAAATCAATACTCGCTTGAAAGAGAGCGACATTGCGTTACACCTCAGCGAGGTGAAAGGCCCGGTGATGGACGCATTGGAGCGTAGCGACTTTCTCAACCACCTGAGTGGTGAGATTTTCCTGTCCCACCACCACGCGGTCATGGCGCTGCGTACTAGAGAAAATGCTGATCCCGCTCTGATTTGAGCAGCCGGCGAAAGCCTCTCTCCACCGCCATCTCAGCTGCCAAACTCAATTTCTCCTGCCAGCTTCGCTTGGCGCGATAACGGACTTCAATCAGGTCGTATCCCTCAAGATGCTCTACTAGGAAGCTGTCAGAGGTGCACAAGCGATCCGCCAGATTTTTCTCAAGCGCTCGCTGTCCGAACCAAAACTCCCCAGTACCGACCTCGTCAATCTCGACAACCGGTCGGTTGCTTGAAACAAAGTCTTTGAAGAGCACATGGATGTCATCAATGTCAGCCTGAAACTTCTCTCTGGCCTTGTCCGTGTTTTCACCGAATACGGTGAGAGTTCGCTTGTACTCTCCTGCAGTATGCATCTCGAAATCGATGTCATTCTTTTTGAGCAGTCGATGAAAGTTGGGGAGCTGCGCGACCACGCCAATCGAGCCGAGGATGGCAAAGGGCGCAGCGATGATCTCATCACCCACACAAGCCATCATGTAACCGCCGCTGGCGGCGACTTTGTCTACCGAAATCGTCAGCGTAATCCCCGCGTCCTTGAGGCGCATGAGCTGGCTGGCTGCCAGGCCGTAGCCATGAACCACTCCACCACCACTCTCTAGGCGCAGCAGGACCTTATCTGCCTCACCACCCACCGGCAGAATCGCGGAGACTTCCTCGCGCAACTGATCGACTTGGCTGGCCTGCAGGTCACCGTCAAAATCGAGCACGAATACACGAGGACGGCGGGGCTCGCCATGATCCTCGGCCTTCAAGGCTTGCTTGATGGCTTTGCGCTTCGCTTTCTTTTCTTTCTTCTGGTCCTTACCGCGAGCTTTGCTCTCCAGTGGATCCTCGATCACCGCGCGCACCGCTTCCTCATGCATTTCAAAACGCTCATTCAGCGAACGCGCTTCTACCGTGCCGTCTTCTCCCGCCCCACGCTTGCGCTGGCTGAGCGCCATGACGCCTGCAAAGGCGACTAGGAACACCCCCAGCAGAATGATGGCTTGAAGTAGAAACTCGGCGATATCGAGAATAAAATCCATAGTGTTTACAGGCTCTCAATGAAGTGGGAGATGAGTTGCCCCGAGATCGAGGCATTCGGAGGCGTGGGCGGCATCGCGCTGACATCAAACCAGTCAGCATCCTCGATTTCATCGGGATTCAACGCGAGATCGCCAGACTGCCATTCGGCAAAGAAACCCAGCATCACCTGACTGGGAAAGGGCCAGGGTTGTGAGGAGAAGTAGCGCACGTTACCGACCTCAATGCCGACCTCCTCGCGCACTTCCCGAATCACCGCGTCCTCGCAGGTCTCACCCGGCTCCATAAAGCCCGCCAGCGTGCTGTAAAACCGCTTCTGAAATCCTGCGGCGGCGGCCAGAAGCAACTTGTCGCCTTTATTTACGAGCACTATGACGCAGGGCGATACGCGCGGATAGACCCGCAAGGAACAGCTATCACAGAGCACGGCTCTACCATCCTCGATGGCGCGGGTCAGGCTGCCGCAGCGGCCGCAATGCCGATGCGTATCCCGCCAATAAAGCAACTGATAAGCCCGCCCGTGCGCGTGAAATAGCGAGTCTTCTACCCTGCCCAGCAAGCCGTATAAATTACCGGATATCTGCTGCGTCTGGTTGATGCTGTCTTCCGGCACAGAGAATACCCATGCTCCCCGGTCCTCCCAGCGACCGACGGGTATCGCATCGGAGAAGCTGACGCTCCAATGCTCTGCCACCTCGCTCAGCCGCCAGGGCAAACCGGGCTGGCCACGCAGCGACGTCACCGTGTTGCGACCTGCGAAAACGAACCCCCAA
Source organism: uncultured Halieaceae bacterium (assembly GCA_963999395.1). Lineage (GTDB taxonomy): Bacteria > Pseudomonadota > Gammaproteobacteria > Pseudomonadales > Halieaceae > Luminiphilus. Next base: position 1,947 of record CAXEVD010000205.1, on the reverse strand, counting down.
TCCTCAGACTGGGGTTCGGTGGGCAACTCTGAAATGTCGAGCACAGTGGGCAGCTCCTTGCAGCAGGGCCGACAGTCTAGAAAGGCCCTCGCTTGAGCACAAGAACTTGAATGGCCATTGATTTGATGAGTTGACTGCAAGGCTCGCTCTCAAAAACCAAGTGAGGGCATCCCCCGTATACTCTGCAGCCTTAAATCGCTACACGGTGCCGACGTCTGGTCTCGCTAAAAGGCCTCGGGCCATCAGCAGCAGTCAGCCATCCCGCAGACGGACACGGGGTGGTATGACGATGAGTGATAACAACGACATGGACTATCCACTATGAGTGACTCTTCTCTAAACGCCTTTTGGAGTAACTTCCTCGGCGAATCCCCGAACTGGTACAAGCAAACTATCATCGGGTTTATCGTCATCAACCCGCTACTGCTGATGGTTGCGGGCCCTGCCGTCACAGGCTGGGCGCTCATCGCCGAATTTATTTTTACCCTGGCATTGGCCCTGCGTTGTTATCCGCTCCAGCCGGGCGGACTACTCGCTATTGAGGGCATACTGCTGGGGTTGGCCGACCCCCATAGTGTATTTCACGAGGCAGAGGCCAACTTTGAGGTCATCTTGCTGCTGATGTTCATGGTGGCAGGCATCTACTTCATGAAGGACCTGCTCCTCTTTGTATTCACAAAGATCCTCCTCAATGTGCGATCCAAAAAACTGCTGGCGTTTTTGTTCTCAATTGTCTCTGCCGTCTTGTCTGCTTTTCTTGATGCATTGACCGTCACCGCGGTTTTGATCAGCGTGGGGGTGGGTTTCTTTGCTGTATTTCACCGTGTCGCATCTGGCATGGACGTCACGGACAAGAGTCATGACCACACCCGGGACACCGCTGTGCAAGCGGATTCTCAAGCTGACCTCGAGGCATTCCGGGCATTTCTGCGCAGCCTGCTGATGCATGGCGCGGTCGGTACCGCGCTGGGTGGTGTCTGCACCTTGGTGGGAGAGCCTCAAAACCTGTTGATTGCGACCGTTGCGGGCTGGGATTTTCAGACCTTCTTCCTCTACATGGCACCGATCACGATGCCGGTATTAGCCTGTGGTCTGATTACTTGTGTCTTGCTGGAGGTTACTGGCTGGTTCGGCTATGGCGCACTGATGCCCGAGAACGTCCGGCAGGTGCTCACCCGCTTTGACGAGGGTCAGCAGGCTGCTGCCACTGCACGCTCGAGAGCCAAGCTACAGATTCAGGCGATCACAGCCGTCATTCTGGTGTTTGCACTTGCCTTTCACCTTGCGGCGGTAGGTTTGATTGGTTTGCTCGTGATCGTGCTGCTCACCGCGTTCAACGGCATTACCGATGAGCACGAAATTGGGCACGCCTTTCAGGAGGCGCTGCCCTTCACCGCACTCCTCGTCGTGTTCTTCGCGATCGTCGCGGTGATCCATGAGCAGCACCTGTTCACACCGGTGATTGAGTCGGTGCTGGCGATGTCCAGTGAGGTCCGCCCCGCCATGTTCTTCCTAGCCAACGGCATCCTCTCGGCGATTTCGGACAACGTGTTTGTTGCGACGGTATACATCTCCGAGATTGACGCTGCTCTCAAAGCCGGGGAGATTGATCGGGCCGAGTTTGACCGGCTCGCGATTGCGATTAACACCGGAACAAATATACCCAGCGTTGCGACACCAAACGGGCAAGCCGCTTTTCTGTTCTTACTGGCCTCCTCTCTTTCTGGATTACTTAGACTGGGTTATGGTCAGATGGTGGTAATGGCTCTGCCGTATACCATCACTATGGGAATAACTGGTTGGGCCTGTGTGAATTATCTTCTCTGAAGTAAAAATCAGGGGTTAATTTCCAACCACAGCGGCTTTTCGCCGGAGACGCCTTCGATTGCCTCTAGTAACTTTTGGTGCGCTCGCCACTCTTCTGCGGTTACTTCACTTTTTCGCAAA
>CAXEVD010000204.1:0-4213 GCA_963999395.1 uncultured Halieaceae bacterium | reverse complement strand
TGCGACCCGACAAAGATCACGCCATCATGCACTAGGGGCTGTGATCGCGCGCGAAGGGCGCCAGGATAAGCAAATACCCACTTGAGTGCGAGCCGATCTACGTTATTGCGGTCCAACCCTACAACTGCTCCATCGCTATGTCGGTGATTTTCGGCATTACCGCCCCAGCCCTGCATGGCTGCTGTATCGATGCTGGCGAGTTCGCTAATCGGGTCCGAGCAGGCCAGAATAGGGGTCGGCGGGGCCATCGCCTCTCCTGCCAAAAAGCTCGCAAGCACCTCACGCTCAGTCGCCGACAACGCCGAGGCCTGCGCGCGCATCACGCCATTATTCATCGCATTTAATATGGTTGCGGCACCGATCGTTGCAAAGGTGATCATGTGTGGCGCGCGCGGGACCTGGCCGTCATGGCAGGCGGCGCAGTGCGCTTGATAGAGCGCCATACCGTCACCCGATTCTGCCATCGCGCTTTCAGGGAGCGTTCCCGTGCTAGAGGGCGCCGCATTGGCCAGCGGCATCAACACCGCGGCGGTCATCATCAGGCTTAGTCGCCGCATCAGATCTTTCACTGTGATCATCTCTGGATCGCTTCTTCCAGTCTTGTCAGTAAGACAGCGTTTCTTCTACCGCCGCCATGACCCGCTCCACGCTGGGCACATAGTTGGCTTCAAGGCTGGGCGTTGCCGGCACCGGCGTGTGCGGTGAGGTTACCCGCTTGACCGGCGCATCAAGAGTATCGAAACCGCGCTCCACCACTAACCCCGCGATCTCCGAGGCGATACTGCAGTAGGGATTTGATTCATCTACGACCACCAGACGCCCGGTCTTGGCAAGGCTTTCCAACACCGAACCTTCATCCAGCGGTGACAGCGTGCGCAAATCAATGACCTCGGCACTTATACCTTTTTGTGACAACTGGGTGGCCGCTTCTTCCGCAATCACCGCGGTGCGCGACATGCCCACGATTGTGATGTCCGAGCCTTCGACAGCGGTACGCGCCTGTCCAAAGGGTAGCAGATACTCACCCTCGGGCACCTCGCACTCATCCATGTAGAGGGCTTTGTGCTCGCAGAAAATCACCGGATCATCATCACGGATCGCCGTGGTCAGCAAGCCCTTGGCGTCGGTCGCGTTTGCCGGCGTCACCACCTTGATGCCAGGTATGGCGGCCAGCAGCGGGTACAAGATCTGCGAGTGCTGCGGACCGGTACCGGTGCCAGCACCGATCATAGTCCGTATCACCACCGGCGTGCGCGCCTGGCCGCCAAACATGTAACGGAACTTGGCAATCTGATTCAGTATCTGGTCGAGACACACGCCCAGAAAGTCCACAAACATGAGTTCTGCAACCGGGCGTAGCCCGGTCAGCGCCGCGCCGCCCGCGGCCCCCACAATGGCAGACTCGGTAATCGGTGTGTCGATCACTCTGTGCAGACCAAACCTAGCGGGCAGCCCATCGGTAATGCCGTAGACACCACCCTGATCACTGGCCACGTCTTCCCCGAGAACGATCACTCGCTCGTCGCGCTCCATTTCTTGATGGAGGGTTTGATTAATCGCTTCACGAATTGACATTTTCATCACTGAAGCCTCCCCTCGTAGTGGATGTACACATCTGTGAATAACTTATCGGGCGTCGGATCGGCGGCGGCGTAGGTGACCTCAAAGCCGCGGTCAATCTCCTCGAGAATGGCGGCATCGATCTCGGCGATCTTCTCTTCAGTCAACGCAGCCGCACGAGGATCCGCGAGGAAGCGGGGAAGCGGGTCGCTGACCGCGCGCTCAGCGTCGAGCTCCGCCTGATCGCGGTATGCTTGGGCATCGCCCTCGAAGTGGCCGTAATAACGATTGCACACCGCCTCGATGGCGGTCGGGCCACCACCCTCACGGCCCCGAGTAATGGCCCGCTGGCAGGCGTCATACATGGCGAAGAAATCACTGCCATCGACCACCTCAGCGGGCATACCAAATGCGCCAGCACGCTCGGCGATGCGGCCGTCGGGCTTGGGACTTTTGGTGAATTCCGCATACCGGTTGTTCTCGTACATGAAAATCATTGGTAGCTGCAGCACCACCGCGAGGTTCAAGGACTCGGCAACGGTACCCTGATCCGAGGCGCCATCGCCAATAAAGGCCATGGACACAGCGCCGTTACCCAGGGTTTTGGCAGTCAGCGCAGCGCCAGCGGCAATTGGCGGCCCGCCCCCCACAATGGCATTGGCACCCAGCATGCCCTTGGACATATCGGCGATGTGCATTGAGCCACCCTTACCATTGCAGAGTCCGTCTTCCTTGCACGCAAGCTCCAGCAGCATCGCCTCGATTTCACAGCCCTTGGCGATGCAGTGGCCGTGGCCTCTGTGGGTGCTGGCAATGTAATCCTCGTCGGTCATATCAAGACAGGCGGCGACCGCGATCGCCTCCTGATTCCGATAGATATGAATGAATCCCGGCAGCTTGCCCTGCTGGTACTCGGAGCGCATCCGCTCCTCAAATTCCCTAATCATCTTCATCAGACGATAAGCTTTCTCTAAAGCGGCCTCTGAAAGAGTCACCAGAATCTCCCTATTTGATGGTCTGCACACAGTTCATTAACTCTAGATTCGGCATCCTGAGCAAATTTATAAAAAAAAGGCCGTCCTAAACGGACGGCCTGCTTTTATCAGATTGTCAGGGAGGACCGCTTACGGAACCCACTATCTCTTAAAACGAGTAGCCGATGCGGATACCCATTTCACGAGGCGGTGCATACCTAGTGAAGTTCCATAAGCCTGCAACCGCATTAGCAGATTGTCGCCACCGCTCATCTGTAAGATTCCTGCCATACGCAGTTATATTAAATGAGTCATCTGCACTATCCCAACGCACAAAAGCTCCGACTAGGGTCCTCTCCTCTACCTGGGTGTATTTTTTTGTCCTCAGTACTCCTGCGGCTTGAGCGTCCGCCGGATATGGCTGAGTCTCCATTTCATCCTGATAGTGAATGCTTCCATTGAAAGTTAGACTGTCACCACCACTCAGATCAAGCGAGTAAGTGGCTGCAATACCCACATTCAGCTCTGGAGAGAATGGCACCGTCATTGAACTAAGATCAACATTGGCCCACTGAACTGATGTTGCTTCAGTCGGCGTAAAGTCAGAGTATTCGTGATCCAGATACCCCAGATTGAAATCTAAGCGAAAATTGTCAGTCGGAATATAGGTCATCTCGACCTCCCCCCCGCGAGCCTCAGTATCACCGTCGTTGATAGCTAAGGTCTCTTGAAACTGGTTACCCGCTGCATCGTAAATAGTAACCACCTGACTGCGCTGCAAGCTCTCATATTCAGTGTAAAAGCCAGCAACATTCAACCGCATTCGGCCGTCTAGAAGCTCACTCTTAAGACCGACCTCAAAGTTTGTATTTTCTTCCGCAGAATAGGGCTGACAAGATAAAACCGAACCACAGGTTTCTGAGAACCCGCCCGCAACAAACCCAGTTGCATAACTTGCGTACAGCATCATCTCATCCGAAAGATCGTGATCCACCTGCACTCGCCATGTGGTTTTAGTCCACTTCTTGCTGTCTACAACGTTGGTACCAAAGTTGTCGTCACTTAGCGGATTTTTGTGGGGGCCTTCGTACTGCGAAAGTAACATCGTGCTACTAAATGGATTTGCGGCAGTGCCAAACTGCAGACGCTTAAAGTCTTTCTCGTCGGACGTGTAGCGCACCCCAGCAGAAAGAGCAGTTTTCTCCGAGAGGTCATATGAACCATCTAAATAGACCGCGTAGCTCTCTCTATCTTGCGTAGTGAACTGTATATCCAAACCACCGCAATCGAAGAGACTTTGGGAAGGGCAACCTTGTGCATTTGCAGCTTGCGCAGAAGCTGAATGTAATTGGTATACGGGAAGATTATTTGCCAATGCCACAAACCCGAGATCACCAAAAGCGATAAAGCTGACATCGTCAGTGTAGTAAGCCGCACCAGCTACATAGTTGAATGGTCCATCAAAATTTGTAGAGACCCTAAATTCTTGCTGAGTCTGCTCCCTCTCACTATTGCGGCTAGCATCATAGAGAGTGGTATAGCTCTCGCCCGTATATGTGCTCGGCAAAACTTCATCTTGCTGTCGAAGGCCAGAAATTGACTTGATTGTGTAATCGCCTAGGTTAAAGGTCAGAGTTAAATACAACCCATCGGCATCAATCTGGTGCCCGGCGAGCATA
>CAXEVD010000203.1:0-4216 GCA_963999395.1 uncultured Halieaceae bacterium | reverse complement strand
TGGGAATATCCAGCCCGCTTTCCACGATCGTGGTGCAGAGCATCACATCGGCTTCCCCGCCGTTGAAGGCCACCATGGCGCTCTCCAGCTCGCCCTCGGCCATCTGGCCGTGCGCGACCAGTAGACGCAGTCCCGGGAGCATCTGACGCAGCTGACCAGCGACATCCTCAATGCCCTCAACCCTGGGCACCACATAGAAGACCTGACCGCCCCGATCGAGCTCCTGACGGATGGCACTGCGAACCGCCTCTTCATCAAGGGCGGCCAGGTGCGTTTTGATCGGTCGGCGTAACGGCGGAGGTGTTGTGATCAGACTCATCTCCCGCACTCCAGAAAGGCTCATGTAGAGCGTGCGCGGGATGGGGGTCGCCGACAGCGTGAGAACGTCAACGTCTTTGCGCAGCGCTTTGATCTTCTCCTTCTGATTCACTCCGAAGCGCTGTTCCTCATCCACCACCAGCAGACCAAGCTTGTCGAACACCGTGCTCTTGCTGAGCAGCTGATGGGTGCCGACAACAGCATCGATGGTTCCTTTCTTGAGGCCTTCCAGGATCGATTTGCGCTCACTGGTGGTGCGGAAGCGGTTGAGCAGAGCCACCTTGATCGGATAGGGGGCGAAGCGCTCCGAAAGCGTCCGCCAGTGCTGCTGCGCGAGCACCGTTGTGGGAGCCAGCATCGCCACTTGTTTGCCGGCCGTGATCGCCTTGAAAATGGCTCGGATCGCCACCTCGGTTTTACCGAAACCCACATCACCGCAAACCAGACGATCCATGACCTTGGGTGCACACATGTCGTCCTTGACGGCGGCGATGGCGGCGGCCTGATCAGGCGTCTCCTCAAACGGAAAGCCCTCGCAGAAATGCTGCCACTTGGACTCGTCCAGTTCGTGGGCGTGACCCACCCGGGCCTCGCGTCTGGCGTACACATCGAGGAGCTGCGCTGCCACATCTGCGGCGCGTTCCCGGGCTCTGCGGCGCGCCTTTTCCCACTGCTCGCTACCCAGCCGGTGGAGCGGTGCGGTATCCGGGTCGCCTGCAGTGTAGCGGCTGATCAGGTGGAGCGAGCCGACGGGCACGTAGAGTTTGTTGCCCTCGGCGTATTCGAGTAGCAGGAACTCGGCGGAGTCTCCGTCAATTTCCAGTATCTGTAGCCCGAGATAACGGCCCACGCCGTGCTCGATGTGTACAACGGGCAGCCCCTGCCGGAGTTCCGTGAGATCCCGAATGATGGCGTCGGTATCGGTTTCTTCCTGCCTTGTGCGACGGCGTCTTTGAGCCACGCGTTGCCCAAAGAGTTGGGCTTCGCAGATCAGGGAGGGTTGGCCGGGGCCGGCGTAGAGTCCGCGATCAACCGGCGCGACGGTGATGCCGAAATCGATTCGAGCGTTGATAAATGCCGGCCAGTTGTCGCAGGGCTCTGGATGAAGCTCTGCCTTGGCCAGATTCTCCAGCAGCAACTCGCGACGCCCCTGGCTCTCCGCACAGAGCAATACGGGTCCTTGATGATCTTCGATAAAGCGCGCCAGCTTTTCCTGGTAGGCACCCGGTCCGTCGGCCTCGGTGAGCTGCGGTGCCGGTTTGAGGGTGGTTCGTGCGTGGGCGGGTGACTGCTCGTCGGGTTTGAGCTCGAGCACCGCATAGTCACCCAGTTGTGAGTAAATCTCCTCGACCGGAATAAACCCGCGCTGAGGTGGGAGCAGAGGGCGTCTGGGGTCAATGCCGTACTCATCGAACCGACCAGTAATTTCCGACCAGTACCGCTGGGCTGCGCCGTGGTGATCCCCGAGCAGGATGAGCGCGGCATTATCCGGGAGGTAGTCAAACACGGTGCCGCAGTACTCAAAGAATAGAGGCAGGTAGTACTCCGCGCCGCCGGGTACGCGGCCAGCGCTGATTTCGGTGAAGGCGGGGCAGAGATCGGCGTCACCATCAAAGCTCTCAAACCATGCCATTTGGAAACGGTGGGTTGCATCACCGCCGATCGGGAACTCCCGGGCGGGCATCAGTTTGATTTGCTCGACGCGGTCAACGGTGCGTTGATTTTCCGGGTCAAAGGTCCGCAGGGTTTCGACCTCGTCATCGAGCAGGTCGATGCGATACGGCGTATCACTGCCCATTGGGAATACATCTAACAGGGCGCCGCGAACCGCAAATTCGCCATGCTCGAAAACCGTCTCTACGGCGCGGTAGCCGTTTAATGCAAGGCTTTTGGCGAAGCTGTCGGCATCAAAGGTGTCCCCCACGCTGAGATCCAGTGTGTTGCCCTCGACATAGTGCTGCGGGGGCGTTCGTAGCATGGCGGTGGTAATCGGCAGGATCACGATACCTTCGCTGAGCTTGGGTAGCTCATAGAAGGTGCGGAGCCGCTGCGACACGATGTCCTGATGAGGCGAAAAGTGGTCGTAGGGCAGGGTCTCCCAGTCGGGCAGTGTCAGGATGGGTACGGGGTGGGGCAAAAACAGCGGCAGTTCCCGATCCAGGGTGTGCGCCTCGGTTGAGCTGGCCACCAGCACCACAACGGGCCTCTGCATCTCGCTTCGCGCGGCGAGCTCGGCGATGGCAGCGGTGCTGGCCGCACCGGGCAGGGGACCCAGAGCCGTGCGGGTACCCGGGGTTGCTGGCCACGGAGTGTCCTTGATCAGAGGGTGAAACATAGTGTCAGTCGTCAGCTTGATCGGACATTTTAGTGGCGAGTCTGTCCGTCAACCACCGAAAAAGTGCAGTTGAGGTTGCTTCGGTGCTGGTGCAGATCTGATAATACGCGCCGGTCAGAGGGCCCAAGGCAGGTGCCATTGCAAGGTATCAACGCCATTCATCACTCTGACCGCCGATAACCATAAGAGGACCCCCCGTGACAGACGACAGAAAACGCCCGCGCCCCGATGATTATTTTTCCGACTGGAAAGAGCGGGAGGCCCTGGCCGAGGCCATGATTCCGGTGGTGGGCAAGTTGTCCCGGGAGCGCAACGTGAAATGCTACATCTACGGTCGGTCGCTGGTGAATCAGTCTGTCCTCGACATCATGAAGAGCCACCGGTGGGTCAGGCAGATGGAGGCCAACGAGCTGTCCGAGTTTGAGACAGCCCCTGTGTTGGAGGCCGTCAGTCAGCTGGACCTCGGGCCTTGCCACCTCGATATTGGCCGGCTTGCCGTTGCCTACTTCGACAATGGCGCAGGTGAGGGCTTGAGTAGTGAGGAGTACGTCGCACAGGAACTCGACTACCTGGTGGGCTCAACCCATAAGCCCGTCGACGAGCCTGTTGATGTGGTGCTGTACGGGTTTGGTCGCATTGGCCGGCTGATGGCGCGGATCTTGATCGCCAAAACCGACGGCGGTGACAGCTTGCGGCTGCGAGCCGTCGTGGTGCGCCGCGGCAAGGCCGAAGACGACCTGCTCAAGCGTGCAAGTCTCTTGCGACGTGACTCTGTCCACGGCGTTTTTCAGGGAACAATTCGGGTCGATGAAGAGCGCCAGTCGTTTGTTGCCAACGGCAACGAGATCAAGGTGATTTACGCGGATTCGCCCGAGGATATTGATTACACCGAGTACGGCATCAACCGTTGCATCGTGATCGATAACACCGGCGTCTGGCGAGATGAAGCTGGTCTGGCGCGTCACCTGCAGGCCAAGGGTGTGGCCAAGGTCATCCTGACGGCGCCGGGCAAGGGCGATATCAAAAACATTGTGGCCGGTATTAACGACAGCGACATTGCCGACGATGACACCATTTTGTCTGCGGCCTCGTGCACGACCAATGCGATTGTGCCGGTATTAAAAGCCGCCGACGATGAGTACGGCATTAGCGCCGGGCACGTGGAGACGGTTCACGCATACACCAACGACCAGAACCTGATCGACAACTATCACAAGGCTGAGCGGCGCGGGCGCAGTGCGCCGCTGAACATGGTGTTGACCGAGACGGGTGCCGCCAAGGCAGTTGCAAAAGTGTTGCCCCAGCTTGAAGGCAAGCTCACCGGCAACGCGATTCGGGTGCCAACGCCCAATGTGTCGATGGCGATCCTCAATTTAACATTGAACCGCTCGACCACGCGGGATGAGTTGAATGAGTTCATGCGCGAGACGGCGCTGCACTCCAGTATGAAGAAGCAAATCGATTACTCGAATTCACCCGAGGTGGTGTCCAGTGACTTTGTGGGTTCACGGGCGGCCTGTGTCTTCGATGCCAAAGCGACCATTGCGAATGGCAATCAGGCGG
>CAXEVD010000202.1:0-4239 GCA_963999395.1 uncultured Halieaceae bacterium | reverse complement strand
CAGTTCGCGATGCGCTCTCCCGCGTCGCCAGCGCGGGTCAGGGCGAAGCCCACTAGCAGGGCAAACACAATCACTTGTAGCATTTGGCCTTCGGCCATGGCTTTGAAAGGGTTGCTGGGGAAGATGTTCGCCAGCGTATCGGTGAGCGGGGGCGCCGCTTTGGCCTCATAGGCCGCCGAGGCCATGGCCTCAACGCCCTTACCCGGGCCGATCAGTAGCGCCGCACTCAGACCCAGCGTGACCGCCACGCAGGTGGTGAATAAGTAAAGGCCAACGGTGCGGCCTGCGATGGAACCCATCCGAGAGCTGGCACCTAACGAACTCATGCCGCAAATGAGCGACACCATGACCAGCGGCACGACCAGCAGCTTCAGCGACGCGATAAAGACTCTGCCCACGACGTCGAAGAGGCCCAGTACCAAGCCGTTCTCGATAAAGGCGTGTAACCCGCCCGCGGGATCGAGGGCACCCATGAGCCACTCAAGCAGGGAACCGAGAGCGATACCCGCCACCATGGCGAGCAAGATGCGATTGGTCAGGGACATGCTATTCCTCGCAGGTTTCGGGGTGCCAGGCGGTCACGGTCACATCGGCGCAGGCATTACACGGTGAGGCATAGTCAGCGACTTCACCCGTGCTGCGCCGGGCACAGACTGGGTCATAAATCATAGTGCAGACCTTGGGTCGCTCGGCCTCACAGGCCTGCCAGCCACCAGCGGAGGATCCACCGTCGCGGCTGGGCGTTAAGGCATTACACCCCGCCAACAGAATGGGTAGCAGTGTGAGAAAAAAACGGGGCAACCGGCTGATACGCATCGCGCTATTGTAGGGAATCGACCCTGCAATGCACCCCCCGGTCACTCAGGCCAGTGACTCCCGCCGCGCGAGCAGCTCTTCGATGCGCGCGTTCAAAGCAGCGGCTGGCTGCGCGACCAGGAGCGGTGCGCAGGCGCGGGCAAGCCGCTCAGCGGCCTCGGGCGTCATGGCCGGCACCTGCTCGGCCATCCCGGTCATGTCATCGAGCCGACCCCAGCAGTTAAGCGCAATATCACACCCTGCGGCCAGCACTGCTGAGGCGCGAGCGGAAATATCCCCCGACAGGGCCTTCATATCCAGATCATCGCTGATCAGCAGACCATCGAAGCCGATACGCTGGCGGATTTGCTCCTGAATCACGGTGGCAGAGACACTGGCGCAGTGCTCGGCATCCCAGGCCTCATAGATCACGTGTGCGGTCATGGCCATGGATGCATCGGCCAATTCGGTAAAAGGTGCACAGTCGACAGCCAACTCAGGCTCACTCGCTGTCACCCGCGGCAGCGATTCATGGGAATCACTGAGTGCTCGGCCGTGACCCGGGATATGTTTGATGACACCGGCCACACCCGCGAGCTGTAAACCGACCAGACAGGCCCGCCCCAATTTGGCCACGATCTCTGGCGTCTGCGCGAAGGCGCGATCTCCGATAATGTCGTGGGCATCTGGCTGGGGCACGTCGAGCACCGGCGCGCAGGTGACGTTGATACCCATCGCCGCCAGCTCCAGCCCGAGCGCCTCATAATTGCACTGCACTCTTTCAATCGCGCGATCGAGGTCTGTCGAGGCCGGCGGCTCCGACAGACTGGCCAATGCAGCACCCGCGGGCCACGCCCGCCAGTGTGGAGGCCCGAGCCGGGCGATGCGTCCCCCCTCCTGGTCGATCAGGATCGGCAAGTTGTCGCGGCCGGAGAGATCGCGCAGGGTATCCGTCAAGGCACGCAGTTGCTCGGGGTTCTCGACATTGCGGGCAAAGAGAATGTACCCCGCGGGGTTCGCTTCTTTGAAAAACGACTGCTCGTCCACGGTCAGACATGGCCCGGACAAACCAAAGATCACAGGCAGCATCAGTCAGTTGACCCCATCGCTTTGAGCCAGAGACCTGGGCAAGAGCTGATAAACAAGCTCGCCCTCCCCCTTGGTATCGGGGGCCTGCGACCACTCATCGATGCGGATCGAGAGCTCTGCCCAACCGGCCGTAGGGAGATTGTCCAGCGTACCCGGACCGACAAGGAAATTGACCAGTTCAGTGAACGCCGGGTTGTGACCCACTAGCGCGAGACTGTCGGTGTCATCCGGTTGTGCCGCGATCCACCGCAGCACCTCACTGTAGTTAAAGGTGAAGAGCGCGGGTTCCATGATGCCATGATGCACTTCCAGCCCTGTCCAGCTTTGTTGCAGGGCGCCGAAGGTTTGCTGCGCCCGCTCAGCGGGACTCACACGAAAAGTCATGGGGGGCAAACGATCGCCCAGTGCTGCGCCCATCAGGGAGGCATCACGCCGGCCCCGTCCATTCAATGGCCGCTCAGCATCGCTCAAAGACGGGTCATCCCAGCTCGATTTAGCGTGTCGTAGCAAATAGAGGTTCTTCACACGCTTCCCTTGAGACACCCGCTATTCGGGATGTCGGCCCATCAAATCAGCTGCGGCCTCGGCTCCCAGCAACACACCCAGTGCGGCCTTCTCATCGTCAACCACTTCAATGAAATCAGTGTTGTGCAGGTCGATCAACTGCCGGGACCCAAGCTGCTCGGTGAACCAGGTCAACAGACCTGACCAAAACGCGCCGTCGACCAACACCATGGGGTGACGAGCGCCGCGGTCCGTATGAAAAGCGACCAGCAGCTCCAGCAATTCATCCGCGGTGCCAAACCCACCGGGGAAGATAACGAAACCTCGGGAGTAGCGCGTGAGCATCAGTTTGCGGGTCGAAAAATGGTGGAAGTGCAGTTGATGTGTCAGATGCGGATTGGGGGTTTGCTCATAGGGCAGCTCGATATTGAGCCCCACCGAAATGCCATCCGCTTCACGCGCCCCTCGGTTCACTGCTTCCATGATGCCAGGCCCACCGCCCGTCAGCACGGGCAGACCGGCGCGGCCCAACCAGGCGCCTAAGCGCCAGGCGCACTGATATGCCGCATCATCGGGTGCTGTGCGTGCACTGCCAAATACCGTGACGCCGCTGGGCAATTCACTCAATAAAGTCGTGGCTGCGGATAAATCTGTCTGGATCTGCGCCAGCAGATGGGCATCCCGTTCGGACAGATTGAGCTCAGGCATCCTCAAAAAGGAGGTGGTATTTCTTTTTGCCAAAGCGCACCAGGAAGAACCGGCCATGCAGCGCTCGCTGCGGTGCCAGCGCCTCCTCACAGGTCACACTTGGTCCGCCTGTCACGGGCTGTCCGTTCACCAGAATAGCCTCTCGCGCCAGCGCGTCTTTGATTTGCTTGCCCGCCGCGACGCCGACCTGCGCCAAGAGCTGGGTAAATGTTGGCGGCACATCGCCCCTGTTGATCTTTTCAGCGGGCAGTCCATCCAAGGCCAATTGGGCAAGGTCCGCTTCGCCCAGCGCGCTTGGATCCCCGGAGAACAGCGCCTCGGTAATGCGCTCGGCCGCGGTCAGTCCGGCGTCGCCGTGCACCAGACGGGTCACTTCTCGCGCCAGGATCTGCTGCGCCTCCGGCCGACCCGCGCGCTCCGCGTCGGCCTGCTCAATCGCTGCAATCTCATCAACGGGCAAAAAGGTGAAGTAGCGTAGAAAGCGGTAGACATCGGCATCCGCCGTGCCCAACCAGAATTGGTAGAAGGCATAGGGCGAGGTGCGATTGGCGTCGAGCCAAATGGTGCCCGACTCGGTTTTACCAAACTTGGTGCCGTCGGCTTTGGTCACGAGAGGCAGTGTTAAGCCAAAGACCTGGGCACCGTGTAGACGGCGCGTGAGATCGATACCGCCGGTAATGTTGCCCCATTGATCGGATCCCCCGATTTGCAGGCCACAGTCATGCAACCGATAGAGCTCTGAAAAATCGAAGGACTGAAGGATCATGTAGCTGAACTCGGTGAAGCTGATGCCGGCACCCTCACGATCGAGTCGCTGGCGGACCGACTCCTTGCCGATCATGTTGTTCACCGAAAAATGCTTGCCAACGTCGCGCAAAAAATCGAGCACTTCGATGTTGGCCGTCCAGTCCAGATTGTTCACCACTAGCGCAGGGTCATCACCGTCAAAGTCGATGAACTGGCTGACCTGCCCGCGAATTTTTTCGACCCACCCCCCGACGACTTCAGGCGTATTCAGCTGTCGCTCCGCGGCCTTGAAGCTGGGGTCTCCGATCAAACCGGTCGCGCCACCCACCAGGGCAATGGGCCGGTGACCCGCCTCCTGAAAACGTCGGAGTACGAGTAACGGGACCAGTGAGCCAA
>CAXEVD010000201.1:0-4252 GCA_963999395.1 uncultured Halieaceae bacterium | reverse complement strand
TGGCAGCACCGGATTTGCCATGTTGAGCCAATCACGCTCACAGCGCCGCAACATCTCTATTCATGGCCGATACTCGAGAGCAGTGAAGTCCAGCGCTGACACCCCGGACTCAATCGGCCGAGGCGGGATCCAGCACCTCTTTCAGCTCACGCTTGAGGAATTTGCCGTTGGCGTTGCGTGGCAGTGGCTCGGAGAGGAACCACACATAACGCGGCACCTTAAAGGCCGCGAGGCGCGAACCCATATGCTCGCGCAACCCGGGGGCATCCAGCAGCGCATCGGGCTTCAAGTGCACGGCAACTCCTACCTCCTCACCGAGACGATCATCGGGCACTGCAAAAGCAACGGTCTCCAATACGGCAGGGTGTGTATACAGCGCGCCTTCGACCTCGGCGCAGTAGATATTTTCCCCGCCGCGCAGAATCATATCCTTTGCTCGGTCGACCAGATATAGAAAGCCGTCTTCATCGAAGTAACCGATATCACCCGTGTGCAACCAGCCATCTACGATGGTCTCCGCGGTGGCCTCCGGGCGGTTCAGGTACCCTTTGATCACGGGCGCGCCTTTGACCAGCAGCTCGCCGGCCTCACCCACGGGCAGGGCCTCACCCGCCTCATTGATCACCTTGCCTTCCAGCGTCGGCACCAAGGGCCCACAGCTCTCTGGCCGCGCCAAAAACAGGTCGCCGGCCGTATAGGTACTGATGCCGCAGACTTCCGTCATGCCGTAACCCTGAGCCGGCTTGGCGCGTTGCGTGCTCTCAATCACCTTACTGGGCAGATCGGGATGCATCGCCGCGCCACCACCACCGAGTGACGCCAAACTGGAGGTGTCGTAATCGCCAAAGTTAGGATGCGCTAAGAGCTCTCGGGTCATCATCGGCACTGCGCTCAAAGTATTAACCTGCTCCCGCTCGATGAGCTTGAGCGCCTCCTCGGTATCCCACTTGTACATAAGCACTAACTTGCCGCCGCTCAAGGTTGCCCCGTGCATTACACAGTTATTGGCCGTGACGTGAAATAAAGGCGTCGCCACCAGCGACGTCGCCGGAGGGGCTGATACGGGTGCATCGACCGCCTCTCCACGACCGAGAGCCTGAGTCGTCGCAAAAATCTGCCCCATGGCCGCTACGTTCATGATGTTGTGGACGCAGCCGCGATGGGTGAGCTGTGCACCTTTAGGGCGCCCCGTGGTGCCGGAGGTATAAAAAATACACGCGTCGTCATTGGTATCTATCGGCGGCATGGGCAACTCACCGGGCTCGCTCACCGTATCGGCCCATTGCGCCGCCTGCACGGGCGGCGCGGACTCGCGCACCGCGACGACAGCCAGATCAGGGAAATCCCCTGCAATTTCAGAGAAAACAGCCAGTCGCTGATCGTCAGCTACCAGCAGCTTCGGCGCGGAATCGCTCAGTGCATAGGCCATCTCGTCAGCAACCCACCAGGCGTTCATGCCCACGACGACCCCGCCGACCGCGATCACCCCCCAGTAGGCAAAGATCCACTCGGGGTAATTGCGCAAAGCGATCGCCACTCGATCACCGGAACCAATGCCCTGGCTTTGCAGCCACGTCGCAAAATTAGCGACCAATTGACCGGCCTCGGCAAAAGTCCAGCGCTCATCGCCGTAAACGATGTACTCTTGACCTGCATACCCCTGACCCAACATCCACAAATCCCGCATGGAACCGGGAGCGTGCTTATACGCTTTGAGAGTTTGGCCCCCATGCTCGATCGTCGTCAGCTCGAGAAACGCATCGGGCGCGGTGACCATAGCGACCGCGCTGCGATAGTTTTCCATGACCTGATTACTCATCCTGAATGCCCCTCGCTTTTATAGGTCGATGTTCTTAGCTTGCAATATGGCGTTGTGTGATGAAGCGACCGCACGATACCCTATGCGCCTCGTAACAACCAGCTACCACGGCGCCAGTATTGGCAGACATCATGCCAATACTTGAGAGCGGATTCCAGAACGCGCTACTTTCCGAAAAAGCCGCTTCGGCATCACATCATAGAGGTCTGTCATGAGCACACAGGAACTTGAACTCTCCCGGCTGGAACCCTGGCTTCGCGCCAATGTTCCGGGCTTTGACGGGCCGCTGAGCGCTGAGAAATTTCCGGGCGGACAGTCCAACCCCACCTTCAAGCTCACGGCAGGCGAGCATGAGTATGTGTTGCGACGCAAGCCACCGGGCGAACTGCTGGCCTCTGCCCATGCCGTGGACCGCGAATACCGGGTGCTGGATGCACTACGAGACACCGATGTACCGGTTCCCAACGCGGTAGTGCTGTGCGGGAATGACGACATCATCGGCTCCATGTTTTATGTCATGGAGCATCTCGAGGGTCGGATTTTCTGGGACCCGGCAGTGCCAGAGGTGGACAATGCCGAGCGGACCGTAATCTATGATGAAATGAACCGCGTGCTGGCCGCACTGCATTCGGTGAGCGTTGATGAGGTGGGTCTATCCGATTATGGCAAGCCGGGTAACTACTACGCCCGACAGATAGGTCGGTGGACAAAACAATATCGCGCCTCAGAAACGGAAACCGTTGCCGACATGGAAGCGCTGATGGAGTGGCTTCCGAATAACATTCCCGAGGGCGAAGAAACCGTCGCGCTAGTACATGGGGACTACCGCCTCGACAACATGATCTTTCACCCGACAGAACCCCGCATCATCGGGATCCTCGACTGGGAGCTCTCAACGCTAGGGGACCCGCTGGCAGACCTTGCCTACCAATTGATGGCCTGGCAATTCCCCCGCGAGGGCGGAATTGCAGGCCTTGCAGGCCTGGATCGCGCCGAGCTGGGCCTGCCGTCTGACGAGGACTACATTGCAACCTATTGTCAGCGCACAGGTCGGAGCGGCATCGATAACTGGCCTTTTTATATGGCGTTCTGCTTTTTCCGCATTGCGGCCATTCTGCAGGGCATCAAGAAACGCGCGCAGATCGGCACCGCATCGAGCGCAGAGGCCGATAGCCGAGCGATTATGGTGGGGCCATTAGCGGCGCTGGGAGCGGCCTGCATCCCATAACTGGCAGGTCAATGGCCGCTAAGCGAGCGCTAGGCGATACTGCGCTTCTTGGCTGGGGCGGCTGACCGAGCTGCCCCACGGGCGGTACTTGCGCGGGAAGCCTTGGCAGAGCGCGATGCCATTTCAGACTTCAACGCTTTTTTCTGCGCCGCAGTGGGAGGCGGCCTGCGCCGGGAGCTCTTGGGACGACGGTAGGTGCCTGGCGCCGGTCGTAAATCACCGTATTCAAAGCGATGCAGGATCTCCTCCAGGGTTCTGGAGATTTGTGTGCACCGCCTGATCGGTTCGATCCGGCGGTAGGTGGCCCGCTCACCCTCTTTTACCAGCTGGCGCAGCTCTTTCTCGTTGGGTTGTGTGATGAGATTGAGCGGGTTTTGAAACCGGAATTTCGGGACGATATTAATGTCGCCGGAATACTCCTGATCAAGTAACGCATGGACACCGTGCATCATCATATTGAATTTAGGCCAGTTATTGCCATAATTTTTGGCGACACCCCTATAAAAATTCAGCATCTCCCGACCGATCCCCATACCCAATGAGGTCGCCGCCTGCCGCAACGGCCGAACCTTGTCATCCCGGGGCAGAAACGCCCGCGCAATAGGGTTCACCATGCTCACGATGTAATGATTGGTCGAAAACAGGCGCGACAGACGCTTAGCGGGCAGATCATCCGCAACAGAGCCATCAACCCATCGCCGCGCAGGCAGATAAGGCTGCGACTCGCCCAGCTCATTTTTGGCCTGCAACATCACCGCAGGAAACACTCCGGGAATAGCGCAGGAGGCCATGGCGGCGGAGCGTAGGTAAACGTTGGGTGAGGACACGGCATTCAGCAGTCGGGATCGCTGATGCGGCTCAGCGGGCGCCACCGTAATACTGACTTGACGCCCGGTTTTGGCATAAGCCTCGGCAAAAGTGAGATCGGGAATAGTCTCGGCAATCAACTTTTCGGTGTCCTCGGCCGTGAGTCGGCTGCCCATCCCCGACACCCACTGCCAGAGAACGCTCTTACTACCATCGTCGTCGGAGTCCATCATTCCCACGAGGTCGAGCTCTGCCATTTCCTCATCGGTATAGGCCGCCAGCGCCGCGGCCACAATCGAACCTGCACTGGAGCCGGAAATGACTCTGCAACTCGCCGGCCATCTGCTGCGGCAGTGGGACATCGGCACGTCGTCGGGAGGCAAGCGGTCGGTACGGGC
>CAXEVD010000200.1:0-4272 GCA_963999395.1 uncultured Halieaceae bacterium | reverse complement strand
AATTCGGGGCGCATATGCGCGGATCTCGATCTGCTCGGCCTCCCATGCCTTTTCCACCTGATATGTCGGTTCCTCTATGGCCATGGAGTGGTTAGCAATCACAGATGTGATGAGAGAAATGAATAGCGTTCGGATGTGATTGAACTGTCGAAGCTGCGGCATAGGTGCGTCCTTTCACACATGAGCACAGTGTGAATACGCGTAGTTGCCGTCCCGGATCAGCGCAGTTGGTGGTGGATCGGTTCGTTAAGAATCTTTTATGCTGCCAACACCGCGCTGGGTGTGGATCGCGCCAGCGCCCACTCTTCTTCGGTCATTTCGGCCTCGATATCGCCGAATAGCGGGGTAGACAGGTATCGCTCCCCGGTATCGGGCAGCGTGCACAAGATCACGGAGCCTGGTGCCGCTCGCTGCGCCACATCCAGTGCCGCGGCAAAGGTGGCACCGCAGGAGATACCGCAAAAAATGCCTTCTTTTTGCGCCAAGGCTTGCGCCGTGGCGAACGAGGTGTCGGCCGATACTGGCACCACCTCGTCGATATAGGCTTTGTCGATGGACTCCTGAGCGACCAGTGGGATGAAATCCGGGGTCCAGCCCTGAATCATATGAGGTGCCCAGGCGGGGTGGCTACCGCTGGCAGAGCCGTCCTCACGGCGTTCCTGCGCTCGGCCATCGGAGAGTAGCGCCGCGCCATCGGGCTCAGTGGTGACGATCTTGGTTTCCGGTCGCTCGGCGCGAAGCACGCGCGCGACGCCCGTCAATGTGCCACCGGTGCCATAACCCGAGACAAAGTAATCGAGCTGCTCGCCGTCAAAGGCATCCATGATTTCACGCGCGGTGGTGCGCTCGTGGATGTCGGCATTGGCCGGGTTTTCGAATTGTCTTGCCATGAACCAGCCATTGGTTTCCGCCAGCTCCCGGCACTTGGTGACCATGCCCATTCCTTTCTCTTCCTTGGGCGTGAGGATGACCTTGGCCCCGAGAAAGCGCATGAGTTTGCGGCGCTCAACCGAGAAGGTCTCCACCATCACCGAGACAAAAGGGTAACCTTTGGCCGCGCACACCATCGCCAAGCCAATGCCGGTGTTACCCGAGGTGGCTTCAATCACGGTTTGCCCCGGCTTCAGCTCACCTGAGGCCTCTGCCGCCTCGATAATGCCCATAGCCAGTCTGTCTTTGACTGAGCCCAGCGGGTTGAAGGCCTCGATCTTTGCCCACATGGTCACATGATTCGGGGCAAGGTGATTGATTTTGACGATGGGCGTGTCACCCACGGTCTCAACGATGTTCTGAAATTTGCCGCGCGCCATAGCTGTTGATGTCTTGGGTTGTTGTTTAGAACGGAAAAATTACCTCAAGCCAAGCGGGGCAGCAAGACAATTGAGATGAAGCGGCTGGTTTTGCGACGCATACTCGGTATTCATGAGTGCTGTTCGTGACCCAGGTTAGGGCAGTGGCACCGCGCCTCTGCCCATCAGCTGAGCCCAAAACACGTTGAGCTCCTCGGCACCGGTTTCGCGCTGCACAGTCCAATCGACGTGTTCTGTCTCGTCTTTCTCGGCCTGCACTCTGATACCCCACAGTCCTTTAATTGCATTTGGGATTTGTGAGTAACGCATATCAACGATCATTGCCGCGTCTTCATCATCAAGTGCTAACCAGTCATCAGAAAACCACCGAAAGCGCTCGATGTCCTTGGCTTGCTGCGACGTCGATGTGAGAAACGGAAA
Source organism: uncultured Halieaceae bacterium (assembly GCA_963999395.1). Lineage (GTDB taxonomy): Bacteria > Pseudomonadota > Gammaproteobacteria > Pseudomonadales > Halieaceae > Luminiphilus. The sequence goes on along the minus strand of CAXEVD010000200.1, from coordinate 2,542 downwards.
ATCGAGGCCCGCGTTGAATTTGGCCGCTGATTCGCCCGGAAAATAGGTTGGAGTGATCCCCACACGCACAGCGTCCACATAATAGCGGTCCTCATATTCGTACAGGGCTTTCCAGACCAGCAAATTGGCAAAGCCCGGTTTTACCTCAAGCCGAATCGGCTCGTGTTGGCGATGGCTGACGATGCTTTCAGCAGCGGATAGCGCGCGTTGATGCTGCACTAAACCAAAGCCCAGATAACATAGCGCCCAGCAAAATCCGTAGATCGCGAGCCGCGGCTGCCGCCGAACAGCAGACATCATCAAAAACAGTAGTAAAGGCAGGGTGAATAAAGGGTCGATTACTGACACGTTGTGCCACGCGAAGCGCGCGTTGGTCAGGGGCCAGAGTAATTGTGTGCCGTAGGTGGTGCAGGCATCTAACAAGCCATGGGTACCGTAGCCCAGCGCGGCGAAAAACCACACGCTCCTAAAAGTCAGACGTTGCCTGACCAATGGGTAGAAGACACACGCACAGATCAGCGCGCCGACAGGGACAAAAAACAGCGAGTGCGTGAATTGCCGGTGGTATTCCAGCGCCAGCAGGGGGTCGGTATTGGATTGGATCAACACATCCAGATCAGGGGCCATGCCGGCCAACGCACCGATCCAGAGGGCATGGCGCAGGGTACTGGCTCTGCTACCCGATTGTGCGGCGGCAGCGCCAATCGCTGCCTGACTGAGTGGATCCATAAACCTTCCGCCGTTGAAATGCGCTCCAAACAGGCTCCACCTGCTGTCTTATCTGACAGCTCACTGCAGGCGTATTGGAAGCGCGCTGGGGGCGCACCATACCAAAACCCGGTAACACGCCCCAGTATTGCGATGCGAAGTGCGTGCGCAGGGCTTGCGGTAACATCGTCCCATCGAGAAATAGGCCAAGCGTGACGCTTTGCGATCGGAGGTGAGGAATGAGATTAAACGCTGCGCGCATCGCGCCATTGGCTGAAGCGGATATGGCGCCCGAATTGCTCGCGTTGCTGGGGCCTCGCTTCAAGGCGATCCCGGTGCTGAACATTTTCCGCACGCTGGCCCACGCACCCAAGGCGTTTAAGCGCTTTATGGCCTGGGGCGGTTATATCTTGTCGGATGCCAACAGCCTCAGCCCTCGAGATCGGGAGCTGGTGATTCTACGGGCAGGCTTCAATTGGAAATCTGGCTATGAATGGGCGCAGCACGTGCGTATCGGTTTGGATTGTGGTCTGACCGAGGCGGAGATTGCGCGTATCAAGGCGGGGCCCGACGCACCCGAATGGGGCGATACCGATCGCGCTTTGCTCACAGCCACCGACGAGCTGACCGCCGATGCTTTTATCAGTGACGCTACCTGGGCCGCATTGGGCGAGTATTCTGAGAAACAGCGGATGGATTTAGTGATGACCGTGGCGCAGTACACGCAGGTGTCGATGATGCTGAATACGTTTGGTGTGCAGTTGGATGAGGATCTGAAACTGGATCCAGATCTGTGCCCGTGATCCCGCGCTACTCATGGGGAGTTGAATAGTGTTGAAGCGTTTCTTTTTGCCAGGACAGCGGCACTGTCCGCATGCATCGCTCGCTGAGCAGGATGTTCGCGGGCGAGAGGGGCGATCAGGAGGCATCGTTCGGCTCGCTCAGCTGGCGCGGGACTACCGTCAGTCGAATAATCTCATCACGCTCTCTGGCGGCCGCCCGAGCGCCACGTCCCCGCCGTGAATCACAATCGGGCGTTCGATGAGAATGGGGTTCGCGCTCATGGCCTCTATCAAAGCCTCGTCAGCAGCGTCTTTATCAAGCCCAAGTTCTTTGAACACTTTTTCACCTCGCCTCAGCAGCTCCCAAGGCTTGATGCCGAGCTGACTTAACACCTCGGCCACTTCAGTGGTGGAGGGTGCGTCATCCAAATAGAGCCTCACAGCAGGGCTGATGCCGCGCTCTTCGAGCAGGGCCAACGTTTGGCGTGATTTGGAACAGCGTGGGTTGTGCCAGATGGTGGTCGTCATGATGGGGATCCAAAAATTGAAAGTATGGCCTGCTTGGCCGACACTTTCGAGGGGCGCACTGGTATGACACCACGATGGCAGTGACTGACACAGAGCAGCTTTCTTTTGAACACGAGGCGCTGACCTTCTCGGCGCAGGCGATGGGAGATGGCCCCATCGTGCTGTGTTTGCACGGTTTCCCAGACAATGCCGGGTCTTTTCGGCACCAGTTGCCGGCGCTTGCTGAGGCAGGGTACCGCGCGATCTCGCTGACGCTGCGGGGGTATGAGCCGGGTGCTATTCCGGCCGATGGTGACTACACCATGGAGACGATCGCGACCGATATTCTGGCGGTCATAGAGAGCCTCGATACCGGCCCGGTGCATCTGATTGGTCACGATTGGGGTGCCGCTGTAGCCTACGTCGCTGCCTCAGCCGCACCGGAGCGGTTGAAGAGTCTGACGGTGATGGCGGTGCCTCATGCGGGCCGCTTTGCCCGTGAAGGCCTGCGGATCCCCAAGCAGCTTCGGCTGTCTTGGTACATG
>CAXEVD010000199.1:0-4291 GCA_963999395.1 uncultured Halieaceae bacterium | reverse complement strand
CCTTTAGCTACGGACAGCTTTTTCGCGATACGCGCTTCTCCGGCAACGACCGGCTTGATGATGCAAATCAACTCTCGGTTGGCGTGACGAGTCGGTACTTCGATAACGAGACCGGCGAAGAGAAGCTGAGTGCCAGTCTGGGCCAAATCTATTACTTTCGCGACCGAGAAGTTCGCCTAAACGCCTTTGATCCGGTGCTCGCGGAAAACACGTCGCCGTTGGCAGGGGAATTCTCTTGGTCGCCCAACCCGCAATGGCAATTGCGGGCCAGCGCGCTATACGACACCAACGACAATACTTTTGATGCTGCTAGCGCCCAGGCCACCTACTTCCCTCGGTCCGGAGAGGTGCTGAGTGCCGGTTACACGCTAAGAGAACCACCGCCGTCACTGCTAGAAAGGCCGGTGACGGAGCAGGCTAATGTCTCGGCTTACGCTCCAATTACTGACCACTGGAGTGTGTTTGGTGCACTGGAGTATTCTCTTGAGGGATCTACGTCGGTAGAAGACATGGTTGGGTTTGAATACGACAACTGCTGCTGGCGTCTTCGAGTCCTATATATGCGCTACATAGACACCGCACGCGGTGAGATACCGAATTTCAGCGACCCCAACCTCAACCGCGAAAACGCGATTCAGGTGCAATTCCTGCTCAAGGGTATGGGTGGTTTTGGTGGCCGGGTCGATAACCTACTGAAAGACATGATCCGCGGGTTCTCGGATCGCTAGAGTGAAGTGCGCAGCGCGCCTCGCTGTTTGACCCTGGCTTTTTGATTGATCAAATAGAGAAGAAAGGCCACACGGTGACTCCAAACCAGGGGCAACCGCACTTTCATGCCTTGTGATGAATAACTCGAGTGTACCTGGCTAGGTGAAGTGCACGTGCCAGAGCACACTTAGCTGAGTGCGTTGGCCTGGGTGTAGGTGGCTCAGCGCAAATTCTGGGCAAGCATCGCACCGCAACGCCACCCTGTAAGTATTGGCGTTGTGTCGATGAGAAACTTTTGATGCTTTCACCCGCAACATCTATAGTCCCTACCCTGTCTAGACAACCTGGAAAGGGGTTCCAATATGCGTTGCAGACTCACCACTCCTCGTGAGCGATCAGTTCTGGCACTTTTGTCAGTTCCATTGCTCGCTTTGAGTATCTTGCCTTCCTTGGCGTCGGCCCAAATCGAGGTGCTAGATCAGGTAGTCGCGATCGTGGACGACGATATCATCTTGGCCAGCGAGCTTCAGGAGCGAGTTAAAGGCGTGAGGAGCACCATGGAGTCCCGCGGCGTTGAAGTGCCCTCTGACGATGTGCTCATTCGCGAGACGCTTGATCGTTTGATACTGGATAGCATCCAGCTCCAGCTGGCGAACCGTTACGGTGTGCGCATTCCAGATCAGCAGCTCGATGAGGCCATGACCCGGCTCGCGCGACAGAACGGGTTAACGCTGGAGCAGTTCCGCATTGCACTCGAACAGTCTGGTCAGAGTTATGCCGCGGCCCGAGAGGGGCTGCGGGATGACCTCGCGATTCAGCGAGTCCAACAGGGTAACGTCATGCGGAACATCAATATCTCAGAACAGGAGATAGACAACTTCCTCACCACCGAGGAAGGTGAAGCCATGACCCAGCCGGAATACCGGGTAGTACAGGCCTTGCTTTCGATCAGCCGAGGAGAAGATGCCGCAGAAACCGCTGCTAAAGAGGCTTATATCGACGAAGTGCTGAGCAACATTCAATCAGGCCAACCTTTTGAGCAAGCAGTCAGTGGCACTGAACCTTACGCCTTTACCGGGGGCGATCTCGGTTGGCGCAAGCTTGGCGACCTACCCAGCATGTTCGCCGATACCGTGCCGACACTGACTGTCGGTGAGGTGACCAGCGTGCGCTCATCTTCCGGGCTTCATTTAGTCTACCTCGCCGATGCGGTCGGTGGCGAACAATTAGTTCGCCAGACAGATGTTCGGCATATTCTCGTTAAACCGACTGAGGTGCTGAATGAGCAAGCGGCAGAAGATCTCGTCGTTGAGCTCAGAGCGCGGATAGAGGGGGGGGAGGATTTTGGTGAACTCGCACGTCAGTACTCCGATGACATTGGCTCAGCGACAGAAGGTGGGAACCTGGGCTGGACAAACCCGGGCCAGATGGTGCCGGAGTTCGAAGCCACCATGGCAGGCACCGCCGAAGGCTCAATTAGCCAGCCTTTCCGCAGCGAATTCGGATGGCATATTCTGGAAGTCAAAGCCCGCCGGGACAAAGACTTCTCGGGGGAGGTTCGACGCAATCAGGTGGCGGGGTATATCCGCGATCAAAAATATCAGGAAGAGCTGGATGCCTGGCTCAGAAAAATTCGCGAAGAAGCTTTCGTCGACATCAAATGATCCCCCGGCTTGTCATCACCACAGGTGAATCGGCAGGTATCGGGCCAGATATTGTTCTAGCCACCGCAGCGGCCAGCTGGCCAGCCCAGCTGGTGGCAGTGGGCTGCATGGAGACCCTCGCAGCCCGCAATCAAGCACTAGGCCTAAACGTCTCTTTAGCGCCCTATACGAGTGAGCAGAACACAGCGGAACATCGCGCCAATACCCTGCCCGTCATTAACATCCCATTGAACAAGCCCTGCACACCCGCGCTTCTCAATCCGGATAACGCTGGCCAGGTGCTGGCGCAATTGGAGCTGGCGACTGAGCTTTGTCGCGCTCAAGAGTGCCATGCGATGGTGACCGCGCCCGTACACAAAGGGATCATCAACACCGCCGGTATGCCGTTTTCTGGACACACCGAGTTTTTGGCAAACGAGACAAGCACTGACGCCCCGGTCATGCTGTTAACTGCAGGCGCACTTAAGGTCGCGCTCGCGACCACGCATTTGCCATTAAGTGCAGTACCCGAGGCGATTACCCCCCACAGCCTGGAAAAGTCGCTCCGCGTGCTGGCAGGCGGGCTTAGATCGTCCTTTGGCATATCGCACCCGCGCATCACAGTGTTGGGGCTCAACCCCCACGCAGGTGAGAATGGCTACATGGGCAGTGAAGAGCTAGAGGTAATCGGCCCCGTTTGCGATTTACTCAGACTAGAAGGCTTGAGTATTACGGGCCCCATTTCAGCAGATACCGCTTTTAGTACGGTGCATCGTGCTGCAACCGACGCGTATCTGGCGATGTTCCATGACCAGGGTCTGCCGGTCATTAAGTCAGAGGGGTTTGGCGAGATTGTGAACGTGACGCTAGGTCTGCCCATCATCCGGACCTCTGTCGATCATGGCACTGCCCTATCACTCGCTGGAACGGGGCAGGCGGATGCAAGCAGTATGAAACAGGCGATAGAGATGGCCATTCAAATGGCCTCAGCAACGCTGAGGTAAGCACTCGGCGAGCTCAGTGACGGGTTGTCGGGCCTACACTAACCCTTTTTCCCACTCTGGTTTATAACACCAACCTCGACGGATCGAAGATCTCCGGTGGCTCGGCTTTTACCTTTACCCGCTGCCAGTTCTGAGTGGTTTTCTCGGACACATCGCCCTTGAGACCGGCGGCATAATGAATCCCGCGGCCACCTAGGCGGGCGTGGGTGCCGGTCGGGCAAATAATAGCCCAAGGCTCATCATTGGGCACGAGGAGCCTTCCGCAGATTCACGCGTTTAGCATAACAGTGCGCAGGCTTAGCGGGCCCGCATCCGCGGTACACTAGGCTTGGGATTCAGCAGCTTCTTTGGACAAATGTCAGAGTTTAGTTTTTCTTATTCAATCGGTTCGCCCCCTGCACTCACAGGAGAATCCATGCCTTTATGGAGCTTTAACAGCACCAAGGTACTGCCCTGCACAGGCAACACAGTCACCCTGCACAATTCCCGCAACAACCAGAGCATATTGGTGCAGAGCGAGGTGGCGCATGCGCTGGGTTTTTGCGGGCCGTTCAGAACTATAGACGCGCATCTAGAGCGGATTTTGGCAGCGATGCCGCCGCTTAGAGACAACCCAGAAGATGCGAGGAACATCCTCACAAGCATCCGAGAAGCCGGATTTTTGGAACCCGCGGAAGCAGCCTGGCAACGCCTTTGCGCAGACGTCACGCCACAAGAGTCGACTCCCGCGCGCGTCTTTATTCTCACCTGTGACCGCCCCGAAGCGCTCAAGCGACTATTGGGCAATCTTTGTGATAATCCGATTGACCCCGTCATCGAGAGCCTGTGGGTCATAGACGACTCGAAGCAGGCCGAGTCGCTGGGACATAACGCCGAGGTCATCGGGGCAATTAGAGATCAGATTCCCGTCCCCGTGCATCACGTTGATGCGGCGAT
>CAXEVD010000198.1:0-4333 GCA_963999395.1 uncultured Halieaceae bacterium | reverse complement strand
CAGGCCACGTAGATGTCAGGCGTGAGCCGCGTGGGGAATAAGGCTCGCACCTGAGCGCCTACGGACGCACCAAAATGCAAGACTGGCCCATATTGACCCACCGAGGCACCGGCGCTCGCTGAGACGAACGCCGCGGTGGTAGAGATAAAGCCTTCCCGCGCCGGAAAGGGTGCGTCGGGCCGGTGTGCACCGAGGATGGCATCCGCCGGCCCGTGCCAACGCTCCATTTTGAACGCCTGTTTCAGTCCGTATATTCCAAATGCACCGGCGATGAGGGCGGACCAGCGAATGAGACCCGCGCTCAGTGCGCTCTGCCCGACCATTTGCTCGCGAATTAGCCCGTCAATCTCGCCCACACCCAGTACAAAAAGGTTGGCAGCCAAACCACCGAGAATACCGATCACCAGACCAACGAATAACACCCGAACTAACTCAAGGCCCAATTCCTTGGGGGATGTGTTCAGGAGTAACATTTTAGTGCCGCGGTTTTCTTCAGTGTTTCGACGGGATACTCCGCCTGATGCTCCCGGATGTAACGATCAAAACACCGCTTGCGTTCAGCATCGGTGGGCTCATCCTGCGCGCAGCCACTGAGCGTCAAAGCGAGGATAAGCCCCAAACCCGAGCCACCTCGAATGACCTCAGCTCGGGTTTTCACGTGTCGCTGCTGCCATCAGCGGCACTGGTCATATTGGCTTCATCCAGTACTTTGCCCAGCCGAATCATGGCACTGGCCATCGCATCTTCGACGTTGGCGGCAAAGGCAGCGCGCTTTTCCGTGGCGACCCTGTACTCGCCGACCAATGTCGATGCATCCTGAGTGAGCACATCAAGACGAGCTTCCGTTTCCTCGGCGTCTTTGTTCGCGCTGTGCAGCGCGTCTTCAAGATTACGGGTCAACTCCTCCTTGCGCCGCTGAACCGGCTCCAACCTGCTCGAGTACTGCCGGTCGGCCTCCCGCTCCGCATCGGCCATCTTCTGATCGAGCTCTTCTATCCGGCTGCGCTGATCGCGGATCGCCTCTCGTTGCTTTTTCATCCACTCGATGTACTGATCGATCGAATCCTCATAATCGACCTCGGGTTCGCTGTCGGCATCCTCTGACGCAAAGTCGCTGCTGGTCAGCGATTGGAGTACCGTCGCGGGGGGTTCAAGGGTCTCGGCACCCAGCCTTTTAATCAGCTCGTTAGCCTGATCAGCCTCCAGCTGAATCTCTGCGATCTGCCCTTTGATCTGCTCGCCTTTCTCGGCTGCGATCGCACTCTGTTCCATGGTGACATTTGCCAGCTCGTTGGAGAGTGACTCCAACCACTGGTTCTCAGTCCCGGAGAGATCATCGTCACAGGACTCGCCACGCAAGCCCGCATCAATGAACGTTACACAGCGCTGTAAATCCGCCAACCGGGTGGCGCCCTGCTCGAGCTCGGCGCAGACATCGCGATAATGTGACAGGGTATCGAGCTCACAGGCGAAGCACCCATCCAAAGCCTGCAAACAACTCGAGGTGACGCCACTGAGTGCGGCAATAAATTCCCTCATTTCATCGCCAAAGTCACCAAAGTGCTCAGTCATATCGCTGGCGCGCTCTGACTGTATCCCAGCGCGCGCTTCACCGACCGAAGTGATGAGCTGATCGGCATGGGCCAGCTTGCCGATCAGTTGCTGGGACTCAGTTTCAGGCGTTTGTTGCGCCACTTCAGGCACGCTGGGTGATTCTTCTGCCGAGTCATCCTCGGCTTGGGCCAGAGAGACCCTCTCTGTCTCTACATTGGACTCGGGGCTTTCTATCACCTCGAGAACAGGCTCCGACGGTACGAACTCTTGCCTGATTTCGGCGTCGCCATCTTGGTCACCATCAGAACTCAACGCAGCCTCCACCACAGCCGGCTCTGACTGCTGCGTTGATAGTTGCTCTGCCGACTCTAGGTCAGAGGCGGTGGCGGGTCCGTCAGCACCCTGCGGCGCAGGCGTCGACTGCGTAGCGGGGTCAATTTGCGCCTCCGCATCGCCATTAGCATTGGCGGCCGGTTCCGCAGCGAGCATGCCCTCTTGCAACTCCTGCGCCAAGATGCGCAATGCGGTTCCCTGCTCAGCTAGATCGGGGGAATCCTCGATGGAGGTAAGGCACTTATTCAACACCACCGCTCGCGCCGCGAGCCCGTCGTCCTCCCCGGTTATTAAGATCGCGTGCAACACTTCGTGCCGAAAAGACGAGAATCCGGCCGACAACGGCGACATACCCTCGGGAATCTGGCACAGCGCGGCACCCACTGCCCGCAAATCAGCATCACTGTCGGCATTGATCAGCGCAAACTGATCGGTCACCGCTTTGATCACATCACTCATGGTGGCCCCTCTGTCAACTGCTGCCTGGGACTGCGGTTTAGGTGCTTGCTGGGGTTCATCGGCCGCTTCAGATGACTCCGACGGAATCGATTTTTCGGTACTGGTGTCTTGGTCATCGTCAGACGACTTGCCAAAAAAACCAAAAAGTTTCATTGCGAGCTCAATCCCCCAGACAGCGCGTCACAGTCTGTCTAGACACCATCATAGAACCGAGCCTGCAATGCAGGCAAATCGCAAAAAGACCGAAAATACGTTTACCAGGGCGAACTTAGGGCGTAAGTGCCTCGCAGTCGGATTCCGTCACCCCATAGACTGCTGCTTGAGAGGTGGGCGCGCCCTGATAACACACGCGGGCATAACGAAGCTTGCTCAGTGGGTCGGTGTATTCGCTACCGCGGCGGGTATATAGGTCGAATCGGACAACGCTGTCACTGATGCCGCTTTGCAATATGAGCATCAGGCCAGACTGACCAGACCCGGTTGCGTCACCTACGGACACTGCGTAGCCCGTCTGGCTGGTCAAGTCACAGTTATCGATGGTGATAGCCTCAGCGGGAATGATCGAACCATCGCCCTCCGTGGCAGTAATCAACTCGGTATCATAACGAGCGAGTGTAGCGGTGATGCCACAGCGCGGGGTCTCGAGATCATAGCTGTCGCCTGCGATATCATTTTGAGTCACGTTGAGGTAGTCGAGATTCTCGAGCAAGGTAGATCTATAAATGCCTGACAGGTCGAGGTCGGGCGACACATAGGCGTCTCCCGCGACCGAAAAATCGACATCGAAAGATTCATCCGTCCCCTCGTAGGAATAGGTGAGTCCGAGTTCTCCCGTCTCTTTGTACGTCACGAGCAGTCCGGTCACCGTACGGACTTGGAGCTCATCATCGACTACCTCCTTGCACAGGCCCGAGCCCGATGCTTCGTCACCACTGACTTCGACGTCTGCCACACATAACAGGTTGACGAACTCCGTCGCGTCCGTGGCCTGCGAGTACCAATAAAGCGTGCCCGAGCGAGTCAGGACGTAATTATTTTCATCGGTTTCCGTGACTTGACTGCGGCCCATCGTCAAAGAGAACTGACTCTCGCCACCGCCACCGTATTGACCGCCAAAGTTGGCGTCGATGAAAAGCGTTATCTCGTCCTCTGCGGAGAAACTTCCGGCCGTGGCTGTCACCTTAACTAGGTGAGTGCCGGGCAACAGTGCATCACCAGATATGGTTTTTTTCTCAGCATCGTGATTCAGCTCAACTGGTCCGCCATATGCGACCGTTGCGCTCTCGGCGCTGTTACCAGTGACGGTGTAACTGAGGGAGACCCCCTCGTCTGCTCGGTATTTTATCTGCCCTTCAATCTTAATAGAGAGTTGCTCGGGCGGTGTGCCGCTGCCGCCCCCCGCACCAAAGCCATTGCCAGAGTCGGAGCCGCCGGATCCGACGCCGCAGCCGCCGAGCAGCAGGAAGCCAAACGCCGCCAAAAAAAAACGGCGCAAACCACTTTTAATAAGCGTGTCCCGCAAGCGGCCTACAAGAGAATGCACTAGACGTCTTCCAGGCAGACGTAGCTCTGAAGCATGGCCATCTCTTTCTCGCGACGGTACTTGGAAGAATCCATAAACCAGATCACCAGATATCCATATACTTTGTATTCCTGACAAAGCTGCTGGCCCATGGCGTCGTAATCGAGGCCGGTTTGGACGTCTGGCGAAGGCCAGATAACGAGCGCGTCGTCGGACAGCTTGGCGTCATCGATTGTGGAAACCGATTTGACGCGCTCTAAAAAGGCCTTTTGCGCCTTGGTTTCAGCCAGGGTGGGGCCCGCCATCAGGCTTGCCACGACCAGAACCAGTCCGGAAATTAACGTCGGCACGCAACGCGAGATCATCCTGCTCCCCCTTTTACCGTTATTTCGATGCGGCGGTTTTGGGCTCGACCGGCGGCCGTATCATTTGATGCGATCGGCACCGTGTCGGCGTATCCCGTCA
>CAXEVD010000197.1:0-4336 GCA_963999395.1 uncultured Halieaceae bacterium | reverse complement strand
TGAAGCGCGCGGCCTCCGCATGCCGGCGCAGCCGATCCTCGGCGGCAGCCCGCAGCCACGCGCTCAGCGACAGTGGGGCCATGCTTAGGCTAGGCAAAGCCCCCATCGGCTTCAATCACCTCGCCTTCCAATACCGGCGCGGGCTGCCCGTGCGGGGAGAGATTGGTGAGTTTCGCCAACACGCGGGCGAGGGTTTCACGCATGTCATTGCGATGGACAATCATGTCGATTGCGCCGTGCTCAAGCAAAAACTCGCTGCGCTGGAAACCCTTGGGGAGCTTCTGACGAATAGTTTGCTCAATGATATTGGGACCGGCAAAACCGGCACGCGCATCGGGCTCAGCGATATTGATATCGCCCAGCAGCGCCAAAGACGCGGAAACACCCCCATAGATGGGGTCGGTCAATACCGAGATATAGGGCGTGCCTTGCCCCTTCAGACGCTCTATCACCGCCGATGTTTTGGCCATTTGCATCAGCGAAATCAATGCCTCCTGCATCCGGGCACCGCCCGACGCCGAGAAACAAATCAGGGGCAGGCCCTCTTCGAGCGCAACCGTTGCGGCACGGGTGAACTTTTCACCCACCGCATACCCCATCGAGCCACCGTGAAAATCGAACTCGAAGGCCAGCGTCACCACTTCAACCCCGAGAATGCTGCCTCGCATAGCGATCAACGCATCTTTCTCGCCTGTGCTGCGCTGAGCGGCGGTCAGACGATCGCGATATTTGCGCTTGTCCTTGAACCTGAGGTGGTCGACCGGCTCCAGATCGGCAAACAACTCCGTCGCCCCCCGGTCGAGACACAGTTCGAGCCGACGGCGCGCCCCAATGCGCATGTGGTGGTCGCACTTCGGGCATACCTCGGCATTTCTTTCCAGATCGGGCTTGTAGAGGATCGCGTCGCATTTCACGCATTTTTTCCAGAGCCCCTCAGGGACGCTGGTGCGGTTAGCGCTTTCATCTTTATTTACACCGGACGGCAGGATTTTGTCAATCCAACTCATGGGATCCCCCAACGCGGAAACAGCAGAGTATACGAGGGTGCCGTTTTTCTATGAAGGTGAAGAGTCCACACCCGCACGGATACTTTGTAGCAGTTGTACCGCGGCGCCATGGATCTGGATCTCTTCCAGATCCTTGGCAGAATGGGCTTTTTGCTCCATTTCGGCGATCAAGGCACTGCCGACGACCACCGCATCAGCCGAGGCCGCCACCGCACTCGCGCTGGCCGCGTCTTTGATGCCAAAACCGACCGCAATGGGAAGCACGGTTTTATCCCGGATCAGGGACACACTGCGGGCCACTTCGTCAGTATCCAACTGCCCCGAGCCGGTGACGCCCTTTACCGCGACGTAGTAGATAAAGCCACGTGCCCGCTCCACGATTTTCTGCACCCTCGGCTCGGGCGTGGTCGGCGAGATCAGGAAAATATTATCGAGCCCGACCGCCTTCAGTGCGCCGTCGATCGCATCGACCTCCTCGGGGGGCAGGTCCACGGTAAGTAAGCCATCGACGCCGGCCTCGGCACTGGCCGCGGCGAAGGCCTCGTACCCAAAGCGTTCAATGGGGTTGGCGTAGCCCATCATCACGATCGGCGTTCGATCATTATCTTTGCGAAACTCCGCCACCATACCGAGCACCCGTTGCAGGCTCATGCCATTGCCGAGCGCGCGCTCATGACCCTTCTGAATGATCGGCCCCTCTGACATCGGGTCGGAGAATGGCACCCCCAGCTCAAGAATATCCGCGCCGGCATCAACCAGGCTGTGCAGCAAAGAGACCGTGCCCTCAGCACTCGGGTCGCCCGCTACCACGTAAGGGATTAGGGCTCTGCGCTTGTCAGACTGGAGATCGGCAAAGACCCGGGTGAGGCGACTCATCGCGACGATCAGACCTCGATCCCGTCGAGGGCGGCCACCGTCAGGATGTCCTTGTCACCTCGCCCGGACAGGTTTACCACGATGCGTTGCCCTGGCGTCATGCTGGCAGCGAGCTTCTCGGCATGGGCCATCGCATGCGCCGTCTCCAGCGCAGGCATAATGCCCTCAACCCGCGTCAGTCGATGAAAGGCTGCCAAGGCCTCATCGTCGTTCGCCGAAACATACTGCACCCGGCCAATATCCTTGAGCCACGCGTGCTCGGGCCCTACACCGGGATAATCGAGTCCAGCCGACACCGAGTGGGTTTCAAGGATTTGTCCGTCATCGTCCTGCATAAGATAGGTGCGGTTACCGTGGAGTACGCCTGGACTGCCGACCGACAGCGGGGCTGCGTGCTCACCGGTTTCGAGACCCTTGCCCCCTGCCTCAACGCCATACATCGCAACGCTCTCATCCTGCAAAAACGGATGAAAGAGCCCAATGGCGTTGGAGCCGCCGCCGACACAGGCCACCAGGGCGTCCGGCAACTTGCCGTACTGAGCCAGACTCTGCGCCCGCGCTTCACGGCCAATGACGCTCTGAAAGTCGCGCACGAGCATGGGGTAAGGATGAGGGCCGGCGACCGTGCCAATAATGTAAAAGGTATCGTCGACATTCGTGACCCAGTCGCGCATGGCTTCATTCATGGCGTCTTTCAACGTACGCGAACCCGAAGTCACGGAGACAACCTGCGCTCCCAAGAGCTTCATTCGATAGACATTCAGCGCCTGTCTGCGAATGTCTTCCTCACCCATAAAAACGTGACACTCGAGACCCAGCCTGGCTGCAACCGTCGCGCTGGCGACACCATGCTGACCCGCACCCGTCTCGGCAATCACCCTCTTCTTACCCATATATTTGGCGAGGAGTGCCTGCCCGATCGTGTTATTCACCTTGTGGGCACCGGTGTGATTCAAATCTTCGCGCTTGAGCAGGATGCGTGCGCCGCCGATGGCGTCAGACAGCCTGGACGCCTCATACAGTGGTGACGGGCGTCCCACATATTGAGCGAGATCCTCGTCGAACTCTTTTTGGAATGCTGCGTCGTCTTTGAGGCGCGCATACAGCTGCTCCAGATCAGCCAGCGCCGACATCAGCGTCTCCGCGACAAACTTGCCACCAAAACGGCCAAACCGGCCATCCTCATCCGGCACCGACGCAAATAATTCTGGCGTTACTTCACTGGTCATAATCCACCTTCGCTCATCTCCGGCAAAGCGGCTTCAATGAAAGCCCTCATCCGGTCACTGTCCTTGATACCCTTGTCTCTCTCGACACCACTACTCACGTCGACCGCTGCAGGTCGCACCTGACGAATCGCCTCACCCACATTGTCAGCGCTCAACCCGCCCGCCAGCATCAGTCTATTTTCGAGCCCAGCATCGATCCAATCCCAGTCAAATCGCTGACCCGTGCCGCCGAACTGACCCTCGTGCGCGCTGTCTAATAACAACCCGCGGGCGGATTCATACGCCTTATTCACCGCGGACAAATCTACATCCGCAGACATCGCCACGGCCTTTAGATAGGGACGCTGAAACTGCTCGCAGAATGCCGGACTTTCTTGTCCATGGAACTGCAAAACATCCAAGTCAATCCGATCAAGCACCGCCTGCACTTGGTCGACAGTCGGATCAACAAACAATCCGACCAGGGTGCCCGCATTGCCAACGGCGATCTGTATGTCTTGAGCGATCTCTGCCCTCACATGACGGGCGCTTTCAGCATGAAACACGCAGCCAACAGTATCGGCACCGAGTGCCAAAGCTTGTTCAGCGTCCCCGGGTCTAGTGATGCCGCAGATCTTGACGCGCACGGCCAGCCCCCGTCTCCAAACGCCCATTCTAGCAGTAATCAGACTCCTTAAAGGTGTCCCTGAAGAAGAGTCGGCCCGTCTGGCGTCTCGGGCAGTCCGAATGCTTCAGGATAGCTGACATCGACCAGATACAGACCCTCTGCCGGCGCGGTGTCGGCCGCCTGGGCGCGATCTCGATTCTGTAACACCGTCTCGAACCATTCGACCGATGACGACCGCGAGCCCACAGCCAGCAGCGAACCGACAATATTGCGCACCATGTGGTGCAAAAAGGCGTTAGCAGTGATGTCGACGACGACATAGTCACAGTGTCTGGTGATCGTGCAGGCCGTGACGCATCGGTTGGGTGAAGACGCCTGACAACTCGCCGCCCGAAACGCGCTGAAATCCTGCTCGCCGAGCAAGGTTTTAGCGGCATCATTCATGAGTCCGATATCGAGTGCATGGCGGTGCCACGTCACCAAGTCGTGCAGCAGCCCTGACCGAATCGGCGTATTGCAAATGATGTAACGATATCGACGCGCCGTGGCGCTGAAGCGCGCGTCAAATTCTCCACCCACTTCCTGCGCCCAATGAATACTTATATCCGCGGGCAGGT
>CAXEVD010000196.1:0-4366 GCA_963999395.1 uncultured Halieaceae bacterium | reverse complement strand
CAGCCCGGCATCATGTTGGGGACACTGCAACTCGATCTCGAATTGGTGAAAGCGGCTAAATAAAGAGGAGTCAGCAATTATGGCCACGATCCTTGCACATCTGGAAGTCCATCTCGGTAAAGAGGCCGAATGGGAAGCCATCATGGCCGACATGGTGCGTCAGACCTTCGAGCAAGAAGAGCAGGTTTTACGCTATGAGTACTTCAAAGGTCAGGAGCCCTTGCGCTATTACTGCCTGCTGTCCTTTGAAGACAAGTGGGCGTTTTACCTGCACCAAGCCTCCGACTACCACGAGGGTCATGACTTTGAGAGTGTGCTCGCCAATGTGGAGCTCGAGTATCTGGATCCGGTGAAAGGCGCAAATGCGCTACCGCCCACTGAAAACCCGTCGTTACCGGACGATGCCAGCGAGACCTTGCGCAACACCGAGCAGGTGTTTCCTATCTTGATCCCCGGGTGGTGGGCAGGGAGGGCTTGAGGCCGGGTCTTACTTTGCCTTGAACTCAATGTGCAGCGACTTCATCGCCCGCAACAGATAATGCGGGTGGTAGCTGAAGTCATTTTTGCCCTCTGCAAACCACATCGAGTCGACGCGATCGACCAGCGCTTTAAATGACCAATAGAGTTCTCGCCGAGCGAGCGGTGCGCCAAGGCAGTGATGCTTGCCAGAGCCAAATGCCATGTGCCCGCCGGCACGAGGGCGATCCAGATCCAGCGCGTCGGGGTTGTCAAAGCGGCGCTCATCCCTATTCGCCGCAGCGAACCGGATATTAATCAGGCTGCCTGCAGGAATCGTCATGCCGCTCAGCTCCACATCCTTTGCTGTGGCACGCATCAGGCTCTGCACCGGCGACTCGAGCCGCAGCACCTCCTCGATAAAGACCTTCAGGTAGCGGTCTGGATCAGACTGCAATTGCTCCCAAACCAGTGGGTTCTCAATCAGCAGTTTCACACCCGCGGAGATCGCATTCGTCGTAGTTTCGGAGCCGCCTACAAAGGTATCGGCCATCATCTCGGCGTGAAGTTCGCTGTCATTGAGCGGACGCCCCCATTCCTCAATAACGGTATTCACCAGCGCGCTCAGTAACGAGTCATCCGGGTTTTCTCGCAGTCGTTCAAAAATCGGCTGAAAATAGTGCTGGGCCTCGATCTCCTTACGAACCGAGAGCAACTCCTCTTCCTCGGACTGCATCAGGCTAATGCGGTGAAAGAAGGCCTCGGTCCATTCCTTGATCTGCCAGATATCGTCGGGGTTGGCGCCCATTTGTTTGCCAATAATGAGTAGCGGCAGAGGAATGGCGAACTGCTTCACCCATTCGCAGTGACCGTCGTCGATGAAATCATCGATGAGCTGGTACGCGAGTTCACGCACTTCGTCGTCCAGCGCCTCAATTTTCTTGGGTCGAAACGCGTCGTTAAAGACTGATCGCACCGCTTTGTGATCGGGGTCATCCCGTCCATTGAGGGTTTTGGCGGGCACCCAGCCTTCCTCCTGAAAAGTATTGCGCACCGCCAGCGCGCGCGGGCTGGGTTCTGTCGCATCGGTGAGATAGGCGGTCTCATTAGTGAAGTGCTCCGTGTCCGTGAGGATCTGGCGCACGTCGTCAAAGCGGGTGATGACATACATGCCGGTAGCGGGGCACTGATAAACCGGCGCCTCGTTACGAAGCGTCTTGTAGGCGTCATAGGGGCAGCGCTGGGTCTCCGGGTCAAAGAGATTGACGTTGGTGGGCGTGTTAACCGTCATAGGTGTGCCTGATGTCCTCGCAGTGACTGCCTTCGACTATAGCCCGAGTGTGAACCACTTAGAAGCGAAAGCGATACAATCCAGTTATGGCGACACCATTACCCAACCACCCGCAGCTTCGCGGCAATTACGCGCCGATTCAGTTCGAAGCAGAATGTACAGATCTGATTGTCGAGGGCAGTCTGCCCGAGGATCTCGAGGGATCGCTTTACCGGGTCGGCCCCAACCCCAAGTTTGTGCCCGATCAAGGGTATCACTGGTTCTTCGGTGCCGGCATGGTGCATGCGTTTCACTTTGCTGATGGGCGGGTGAATTACAAGAACCGGTGGGCACGCACCCCAAAGTTTGAGGCGGAGGAGGCGGCCGGCAAGCCGCTGCCCATGAGTTTTGTTACCGACCCGGAAACCGGCGCTATCCAATCCGACCGTCGCAATGGGCTCGCCAATACCCACATTATCTGGCACGGAGATCAGCTGCTGGCTCTGGAGGAGGGCAGTCACCCCTTTTCCATGGCGCCTGACACGCTGGTGTCGACGGGCTATGGCCATTATGGCGCCGACCTTCAGGATGCTATGACGGCGCACCCGAAGATTGATCCGCTGACAGGCGATCTGCATGGCTTCGGTTATATGTCAGGCGCGATTGGTAGCAAAATCATGACCTATCACGTGATCGGTTCGGATGGCGTGGTCAAACGGTCCGAGCGCTTTGAAGCGCCTTACGCAGCGATGGTTCACGACTTTGCCGTCACGCGGGACTACGTCCTGTTCCCCGTGTTTCCCCTGACCTTTGATTTGGATCGCATGGGCAAAATAGGCTCGCCCTTCGCCTTTGATAAAGGAGCTGGCGCCTATATTGGTGTGTTGGAGCGCGATGCGCCGGTGAGTGAGATGCGGTGGATCGAAGCGCCGGTCTGCTTTGTCTTTCATTACCTCAATGCGTGGAATGAGGGCAAGCAAGTCACCTTTGATGCCATCGATTTTGCGGTGGCGCCCAACTTCCCGGACCCTGACGGTAACTTGCCCTGTCACGCTCAAGCGCAGGGCCGCCTCACGCGATGGCGCCTCGATGTCAGTACCGGTCAGATTGATCGTGAGCCGCTCGTGGACGTGGCCGCAGAATTCCCGAGGATCGATGACCGATTTGCCATGGGTCAACACCAGCACGGATTTCTGGCGACTGCATCTCAGCGTCAGCGGGGTGACGGAGGACTCTTTCACGAGATTGCTCACATCGATCTGGCGTCCGGCCAGCAACAAGTCTGGGATGCCGGATTCGGGAGCGGAGTGTCAGAGCCCGTGTTTGTAGCGCGCTCAAAGCAAGCAGATGAGGGTGCCGGGTGGCTTCTGGCAACCGTGTTTGAGCCGGACCGGCATACCTCGTCGCTGGTTGTGCTGGACGCTATGGCAGTGGCGGATGGTCCGGTTGCCACGGTCCGGCTTGATCATCGCGTGCCGTTCGGGTTCCATGGTAGTTGGCGCCCGGCAACCTAGGATTTGGATGAAGCGAGGAGGGAGTGCGACTCGGTTTGACGGGCTGGCTGCCTTGCCGAGCGTCACCCGCCCGAGGTATTTCCCAGCAACGTTGAACGACCGTAGCATTGCCGACTCGGGTGGGAGGAGTGCTCACTCCGCTAGGCGCCGAAGCGTGTTTGAACGCTTGTCCTCTCCGTCATGGCTCCAGCCTGGGGCAAGAAATAAGTAGCGAACGGCATTTTGCCAGCCCCCGGCGCGTCGCAGATCCTGTCCTATGACGGCGTACTCACCAAACGCTACCTTCACCGGGTGATGAGTAGCGATGTTGTTCGTTAGGCCGTAGCGAACCGGTTCCACCTCGACTTCGGGGCTGAAGGTGCCAAATAGGCGATCCCAAATAATTAGCACGCCGGCGTGATTGCGATCCAGATATCTGACGTTCGAGGCGTGGTGAACGCGGTGATGGCTCGGGGTATTGAAAACCCACTCAAACCAGGCGGGCATTCGGTCAATCGTCTCGGTGTGCAGCCAGAACTGGTAGATCAGACTCAGGCTCATCATGGTGACAATCATCACCGGATCAAACCCGAGTAGTGCTAGTGGGCACCAGAACAAATACTTAACGACTCGTTCGCCCACGCCCTGACGGAGCGCTGTGCCGTAGTTGTAATACTGGGAGTTGTGGTGCGAGACGTGCCCCGCCCATAAGAAGCGCACTTCGTGGTTGGCGCGGTGAAAGCTGTAGTAGGTGAGGTCATCGAGGAAAAAGAGAAGCACCCACCACTGAGGTGCCCGGCTCACAACATCTTTGAGCGGAGAGAACTCCCAACAGACAAACATGAGCAGCACACCGCCGAGCTTGGGTAATACATCGATCACCACTGTCAGCAGCATCACGCCCATGGATGCGAGAAAGTCTTGCCGCTCATACAGCGTGAGTGATTTTCGCCAGGCGATCACCCATTCAATCATGAGGGCGGTAAAGAACAGGGGCAGGGCATAGATGACCCAGTCATCCTGGAGCAGCGCAATGGTCTGTGGCAGCAGATTGTCCACTGAAATCACCTGGTGCCCAGCTCAGTGGCTTGAGGACTGTACGCGAGATCCTGTGACTCGCGACGCAGTTGTGTCAGTTGCGCCATGA
>CAXEVD010000195.1:0-4412 GCA_963999395.1 uncultured Halieaceae bacterium | reverse complement strand
CACGTCAACGGGCTTCCCGACGATTCGATGATACAGCGCTGGCGCATCCGAGTCGAGACGGCGTGAGCTCGGCCGTTGGACACCGCAGCTGAACTGGCTTTGTACCCGCTCCAGTCGCCCTTCGTTGCTAGGTAGGCCGCCCGGCGTGATGTCAAGCTCGAGTTAACCGTCTTGCCCCGCGGCCGAAAGCTGGGATGTTGGGTCGGCCGAACGCTGATTTTGTGGCCGAACGCTGATCTTGTGGCCATCGATACGATCATGATAGA
The DNA here is from genome assembly GCA_963999395.1 of uncultured Halieaceae bacterium. GTDB lineage: Bacteria > Pseudomonadota > Gammaproteobacteria > Pseudomonadales > Halieaceae > Luminiphilus. The sequence goes on along the minus strand of CAXEVD010000195.1, from coordinate 4,146 downwards.
TGCTAGAGCTGGGGCGAGGCCAGAGCCAGGCCGATAAACGGCCTCAGGAGCCACGGTAAGGAGTACCTGGTACCGCGGTAGTCAGATAGGGGGAAGTTAGGTATACTTTGTGCTCCGGCCTTAATGTTATCATGGCTTTGAAAGCGGAAGAAATTAATCTGCTGGTGTATCGCTATCTCCAAGAGTCAGGACATCTACATTCGGCGTTCACCTTTGCTTACGAATCTCTGGTCACACAGTCTGAGATTGCAAAGATGTACGCAGATACGATGCCACCAGGAGCTCTCATTTCGATAATTCAAAAGGGCCTGATGTACCTCAAGGTGGAAGAAAATTTGGATGCAGACATTTCAAAATGCAGCACCGACCCGACCTGTTGCATTGAATCATCCAAAGAATTAAGTATCTTGAGTGCCACAGTTCTACAAGGTATAACAAAAAGCAAGTCCATCAAGTACTCCAAGTGGTACGTCAAACATGACAAGAATCGTAATGAAGATGAGGATGAGGAGGTAGAAAAGGCAGAAAGCAGAACCATTGGCAAGCGAAAACGTATTGGAATATGCGTGGCACCAAACGCAACACAGTCCATTGACATCTCTAAGAAACACACGAGCGAAATGGAGGGTAGTGCGATCCCTGAAATTCATTCCACAGAAAGCACTTCATTTCCTAAAATTCAGTCCACAGGGATGACAGAACAGGCGAGTACAAGCAAATTAATAAGCATGGTCGGACTAAGTTAGCGCAGGCAATTTCATCTGCGGATGTGCTGATCCTGACTGGCCACGAAGCAGAAGTATTCTGCTGCTCCTGGCATCCAAGGGACGAGCTTCTTGCATCAGGCTCAGGTGACTCTACTGTGCGCCTCTGGAACCTCCCAGATGACAAAACAACAGCAAATCTTAAGATCAAGTCCCCCTTACCTAGAGTCCTTGAATGCATTGCGCCCATGCAACAAGAAAAAAAATCTACTTCAGCGGGTGACGATCACGACGTTTCTCGGCCGAGTTCTTACCGAGTTTCTCATCCTTAGCGAACATTGTACTAGGTGACTACATTAGAGTGGTCAGTCGATGGAAGTCTACTCGCAACAGGCTGCATGGACGGCATTGCTCGCCTATGGTCTCGCGAAGGCGTTTTACAGCATTCTCTCAACGCTCACTCCGAATCCATATTCTCTTTGAGGTTTGATTCCGCGGGCAAGCGGCTCTTAACTGGTTCATATGATAAGTGTGTGTCAGTGTGGGATGTACGTACTGGTAGCATTCAGTGCAGAACTTACATTATACAAGTTAAAAGACCCTTGCAGGAAAGTTGCAGCATAAGTTTGAAGCCCATTCAGCACAAGTCCTTGACGTTGATTGGAAAACTGGTCTCCGCCCGAGCCCATTCGAATTCTGATTGCATCAGTAATAGCTCAATTGGTTAGGTGGATATCATGGGCTTGATGTTTTCGCGTCGTGCTCAACAGATCGCACAATTGCTGTCTGTGCGCTTGCAGACAGAGAGGCTGACACCGACCCGGCAGCAGCAACTACCACACCGTTGCAGGTGCTAGTTGGCCACGCTGATGAAGTCAACGCAATAAGATGGGACCCATCCGGCGGGCTGCTTGCATCATGCTCTGATGACCACCAGGTTCTGATTTGGCAGCTTGGGCAGTCTCTTGCACAGAGCATGATCGATAGACAAAGTTTTTGCCACCTGCCCTGCTCAGGTCCGTCCCGGTTCATCGATTCAGTAATCACACTGAGGAGATATACACAATTCGTTGGTCACCGACTGGCCAAACTACGAATATGCCGAATGTATGACCTGAAAGATTCCTAAATTTTTAACCAGTGTTTTATCATCGTAGGCGCCCCTGAGGTTGGCTTCTGCATCATTTGATGCAACAGTTCGCCTCTGGGACACAGAAATGGGAGTTTGTTTGCACACATTGCGAAATCACACCAAAAAAGTATATACCATTGCTTTCTCTCCTGATGGCAGACTGCTCGCATCTGGCTCACTCGGTGGCCAACTTAACATATGGTCCGTCCCTAATGGCAAATTGTTAAAAACCTACAACCAAGGGGGTGCCGACATCTTTGAAGTAGCATGGAATGCAAATGGTACTCGCCTTGCCGCAACATCGACCAACGCGGTAACTCTGATCGATGTGAGAGTCATATGATTGTGTGGCGCATAGCAAGGTAGTTAAGCTCATTCGCCACGCTAAGATCCTCAAACATCTGCGGAAGAAGTCGCGGAATAAGCTGTGATGGCTTTGCGAGCTGAACCTTTGGCGCCGGGTCACGAGGCCCTTCACACCAGGGCGGACGGAAATGAAGGGCCTTCTCACGGAAAGATACGACTCGGGCGACTCTGAGGCTCGGGTATCTTAGTTTGCGAGCTACGAGTAGCTAACTTGAAATACCGAGTCGAGTAACTTGAAATAAGTTACTGGCACTGGCAAGAGAGAGAGACTCTCAGAGAGAGAGAGAGGGATATATATATATGCTGGGGGCGTTGGGCGCAGGCTGTTGATCGGCATGATGGGGGCGTTGGAGCGAATTGGGGGGCGTCCTAGATTATCAAGTTAACTCAGGCTTCAAGTTATCGCTCCTGGTCCGGTCACGGTGACGTATAAATCATTGAACTTTAAACCATAATTATGATGAATAGAATATTCTCTTCCTAACGTTCTATAGACGTTCTAAAGGGAATTTCCGACTTCGTCTCAGAGCCGATTAGTTCATGGCAACGTGCGGCTATCTCTTAATTCGGATGTACTCTCAAACCCCCACTATCCGTCTTTTGCTGCTTTTTTGGCCTTGTGATTGGCAATTCGGCGCCCAGTTCCTCGAATCCTACGAGACGGACATTTATAAAATAGTGATATGCTGGCATCAACACTGTCGAATCTGCTTTTTTTTGCGATTCTTAGCCTCTTTGATCTGTTTGCGGGATGTCTCTTTTTTCTCGACAAAGCCGTTCCGAACCAAGCGGTACTTGGGCTCATACTTCTTAGCCGATTCGGCAGAGTCGTAAATCAAGCAAAAGCCAGTAGACTTGCCACCTCCAAATTTGTTGCGGAACCCGAACAGGGAGATGAGGCTCTTGTCGGTGACTTTGTAGGTCTACGGGAGGGAATGAGACACAGTTGACATGGTAAAAGGCTCCGGGTATGGCTTTAGCGATCATATCCTGGAGCTCGGACTTCGGGACATTCGCTCGGTCAGGATGTAAGACGTCTACCACCTGAGCGGCAATAGCGCGAGTGAGAAGTGTCGTTTACTTATCCACTTACAAACTGTTTGCGTTGCAACAGAGGATTGCGAATGAACTTCCGTGTCCGGACGGTCACTGTCATGATGGCGATTGGCGAGTTAAGGTAGCTACAGGATATTCTAGTATGATCTTAGGGGCTAGACTTACAACTTCAATCGCCTGTGTTCCACTATTTCAGGAGGAAAGTCCGCATCCACCGCCGCGTATGGCGTTCCTTGGGTGTAGTCGTTCGTCGTCGGTCGTTGATAGAAGAGTGACTGGCAAAACCGTGCCAATGACACTCGCAGGACGGCGCCAGCCGTCAGATCGGGGAAGCGGCCTGGCAAGACGCGTCGCGGTTATCATCGAGGCGTTGATACCTACCGGCCGCGAGAGGCCGGTAGGCAAAAAAGTCGCAGCGAGATGCGCGACACGCGTTGCATGAGCGACCGCGTCACGGTGGGTCGGGCGAGCACTAAAGTGGCGCGGTCGCAAACGCCACGGGCAGGACGTCGCTACAGGCATATCTAGTGCCCTACCCGGCCGATTTTGGTGCGCCGCGGCGTGGTGCGCGTTGGGACCGCGCACTTGGTTCGCGAGCCACTTCTTCAACGGTGGTCAAAGGCAAAAAATAGGTAATCTATAATATACACACACACAGGGGCAAACGGGCTCCGACTCGGAGTCCGAGCCTGAGTCAGCCGCAGAGTGCCTACGCGTTGGCCAGATCGTCGAGCTAAACTCGGACCACAAGCTCGAGATCTACCAAAACCTGAATGCCGAAGGGGCAACGCAGTTGATCTAAAGACCAACTTCAAGTTCAAGTTGAAGGCGCCGCGGACTCTGTCTTAATTTGAAGGCTGGAGAGGTGCCGGGCGACCCGCCAGATGA
>CAXEVD010000194.1:0-4420 GCA_963999395.1 uncultured Halieaceae bacterium | reverse complement strand
CGGTGTGTACAGCACAAACACAGCGCCAATGGAGAGTCCGAGAAAAAGCGAGTTGAGAAACTTGTAGCGGATGAAGGCGGCGGGGCGGATCGCCGGGTGCGCACCCATTGTCAGTAGTCCACACCCTGTCGCGCGGAAATCCCGGCGCGGTACGCGTGTTTGATTTCCTTCACCTCAGATACGGTGTCCATGGCCTCCCGTAAGGCCTGACCCCCGCCGCGACCAGTGACCACCACGCTTTGGGATTCGGGTCGACCCGTGAGCGCATTGATCACCTCACTCTCTGGAAGATAGTCAAAGGCCAGCATGTAGGTAAGCTCGTCGAGCACGACCAGGTCGTAGCTGACGTCGGTTAACATTTCCAGGGCATGTTCCCAGGTCCGCTTGGCAGCGGCGATATCGCTCTCCCGGTCCTGTGTGTCCCAGGTAAACCCGGTGCCCATTTGGTAAAGTGCGACGCCTGGCAGGTGATCTCTGACATAGCTTTCCTCGCCGGAGGCCTGCGCGCCTTTGATAAATTGCACCACGCCCACCTTTTGGCCGTAGCCCAGCGCCCGCATCACCATGCCGAAGGCAGAGCTGGTTTTTCCCTTGCCATCACCGGTGAGCAAAATGGATACGCCGCGCTCGATATCTGCCTTGGCGATGCCCTCATCCACAGCCGCCTTCTGCTTGGCCATGGCTTTCTTGTGTTTGGTTTTGCGGTCCATAGCAGGCTCCTACAGCTTAAGGCGCACGCCCGCATAAGCGGTCATGCCGGGCACATAATAGCCCGGGAGCTGCTGGTCATCGTGATCTGTGACGTTGAGGACTCTGGCTTCCAGCGCCCAACGCTCTGAAAGATCCCATTGAGCGCTCAGGTCGAGCGTAAAAGTGTCATCAATGGAAGTCATGAAGGGGTCGGTAGCGTCTCCGGTGTAGCGGCCGGTGACTCTGGCGCGCAAATTATTGCGGGTCCACACCACACTCACCTGCCCAGTTTGATCGGGTCGATAGGCCCGATCATTCCCGTTTTGCTGTTTGGCGTCGAGCGAGGTGAAGTTGCCCTCGATGCGCCAGCGCTCTGACAGAGGCAGGCTAGCAATGATTTCCAGGCCTTCGGACGAACTGGTTCCATTGGTTTGCAGGTAGCCACTGTAACCTGCAAGGTCAAAGATGATCTCATTGTCAATTTCCTGATCAAACCAGATCAGTTCGATATCAAGCTTACCCAGCGTACCTAAGACTGCGACTTCCCAGCCCTCGGATTCTTCCTCCAGGAGCGGCGCGCTGCTCGCAGGTGGATAGGCAAAGGGACCATTGTTGTAAGCGATCTCGTAAAGACTCGGCGCGCGAAAACCGGTGCCGATCGCGGCGCGGAGTGCCCAGCCCTCGGCCATGCCGTCCAGATCGTAGCGCCCACTGACACGCCAACTGTCGAACTCTCCGAAGTCGTCGTTGTCGTCATGACGCCAGCCAACGGTCATCACGCCGCGTCCAAATCGCTGTTGGGCTTCCAGATAAATACCCGTGTTGTCTCGGGACCAATCGGTGCTGGCATCGGAGAGCGACTGCTCCTCTTGATCGAAGCCGTAAGTGAGCCGAGTGTTGTCAGTGAGCCGCCATGCGCCGGTCAGGGACGAAGTATTCGTCTCACCTTCTGTCTCATAGGACAGCACCCCGGCGGAGAAGAAGGCGCGCTCCGTGTCACTCGAAGCATAGCTGAGCTCGACGGTGTGTCGCTCAGAGGCGAAGCGCAGAGCGCCGCGCCAGGCTTGTTGCTCGTACTCATCGTCACAGTCGTGAATCAACGCAAATGTCGCAGTGTCGTAGCAACCGTCGTATTCGTTGTCGCCAGAGACATCGGTTGCCGCAAAATTAAGTGACATCGCGTTACTGATCGCCCAGGAGACCGCTCCGTGGGCGGTCGTATTCTCGTAGCCGTCCCGGTCGGGGTCGACGCTGTCGATCTCCCGCGCGTTGAAGCCGTCGGTCTCCAGCTGCGAGAGCGAGACCGACGCGGTCAGCTGATCCGTGCTTAAGACGCCATTAATGGTGCCCTGATAGAAATCGTCGCTACCCGCTTCTGCATACCCCTCCACACCCGACTCGGCCACTGCGTCGGTAGTTGACATGAGAATCACGCCACCCGCATCCGCACCCCAGAGCAAGCCTTGGGGGCCACGCAGGATTTCCACCCGGGTCAAGCCGCTGCTCACTAAATGCTCGATACGGGGACTGACCTGGGGGGAAGAGGGGTCAGCAATATTGATGCCGTCCAGCACAATGCGTGTGCGGTAGCCTTCCTCACCCCGGATTCGAACCGCCGCCGCTTTACCGTAACCGCCATCCATGGTCACGGTGACGCCCGGTTGGGTGTCGAGTAGTGAAGCAAGGTCGGGATAAGCCAGAGATCGCATGGTGTCCTCATCGATCACACTGACCGAGACCCCAATTTGATCAATCAGGTCGGGTGTTCGTGACGAGACCACGACTTCCTCGACTTCGTCCACATCCGCGGCCGCGCTGGAAGACGAGTCCTGCGCTATGGCGATGCATGAGCCGCTCAGGGCCGACACCAACAGCGCAGTGGACCGACGAAAACCGGTACGAGGGCACGACAGACGCGATGCAGTGGTGCCACTGAATCGCGAATGCGCTTCAAGACTGACACCGGTCGACGAGGGCATTGACCGTTCCCGTGCTGGAGCTGCCGGTGTGGTGATCTCGCCAGGGTTGTTGGAGGCGTGAGCGTAAGTGGCGCTGTGACGAACCCCGTGGTGAGTGCGGTGAGTGTTGAACATTGTTATCCCTCATCTACTGGTGTTGAGGCCGCTTATCTGGCATTCAGAACGAGGGACAGGGGACGCATGATACTGCGTGGCAGATTCCGCCACGGGCATCGAGCGCATCCTGTGGGAGCCCTCCGCTCCACATGATGTGTGTTTATCAGGCAGGTATCGGGCTCTCACCTCAGTGATGACCGTTGCGGGGGCAGCGCCGGACTTGCCAAAGCTCACCGGACTTCCCTTTTAACCTGCCCAGATCGTGAGACCGGCAGGCACCTGATGCGCGGCACTACACCCCCACTCGATACCGAGGTCAATCGACGCCGGTGTTACCATTTGGCTATGCAGTCCGATCACCGCGACACGCCTCTTACCGCTGATCAGCGCGCCCGCGTTGCCGTGTTGCTCGGGCGAGAGCCCCGGGGTTTGCGCGCGATCCCAGTGGCGGATGCGCACGGGGAGCCCCTGGTCATTCGTGTGGCCTCGGTCGTCGACGAAAAACCTTTTCCCACGCTGTATTGGTTGGTGGGGGCGGAGTTGTGCCTTCGGATCGATCGACTCGAAGCGGCCGGTTGGATCGCGCGATTGCAGGATCGTGTGGATGCCTCAACGACACTGCAGCAGGCCATGCACGATGATCATGCCCGTCACCGTGAGGCCCGATCGCGCTTCTTATCCGATGCTGAGCGACAGCTGCTGAGTGAAAAAGGGATGCAAGCGGCGCTCGATGAGCGGGGGATTGGTGGCATCAGTGAGCCGACTCGCATTCGGTGCCTGCATACCTGGTATGCCGCCCATTTGGTCACGCCCAACACCATTGGACAGTTGGTCGATGAGCTCATTGCAGAAGGTGAATACTTGGCCACGGATTAATGCGCGGGCGGTGGTATCCTTCAGCGCTCAATTTCGTGGGTAAAAGCGGTAGAAGATGATGTCCACCAACACTGATGATCTTCGCATCCAGAATCTGCGCGAGCTGGTAGTGCCTGAGGCGCTTATTGCAGAGCTGCCGGCGGAAGGGCCCTTGGCTGAGCATGTGAATGCGTCTCGCATGGTCATTCAGTCGATTCTGGAGCAAACCGACGACCGACTGGTGGTAGTGGTGGGACCGTGTTCGATCCATGACCCGAACGCTGCCATTGACTATGCCGCGCGACTAAAAACGTTGGCAGATGAAGTGGCAGAAGACATCTTTGTGGTGATGCGGGTGTATTTTGAAAAACCCCGTACTACGGTCGGCTGGAAAGGCCTCATCAATGACCCCCACCTCGACAACTCCTTTGATGTCAACCAGGGCCTGCGTCGCGCGCGCCAGTTGCTGCTGGACATCAATGGCGTGGGCCTCCCCACCGCCACCGAGTATCTGGATCTCATCTCACCCCAGTACATCGCCGATCTGGTCAGCTGGGGCGCCATCGGCGCCCGCACAACCGAGAGCCAGAGCCATCGCGAGCTGGCGAGCGGCCTCTCTTGCCCGGTGGGTTTTAAAAACGGCACGGGCGGGAATGTGCAGATTGCGGTTGATGCCATCGGTGCGGCGCAGCACTCACATCATTTTTTGTCGGTCACCAAGGGCGGTCAGTCCGCCATTTTCGAGACGGCCGGTAACCCTTATTGCCATCTCATTCTGCGCGGTGGACCCCAACCCAACT
>CAXEVD010000193.1:0-4421 GCA_963999395.1 uncultured Halieaceae bacterium | reverse complement strand
CCCCGCACTCAAACACCCTGCCATCACAGCGATTACAGTATCGCCGGCGCCGGTAACATCAAACACCTCGCGGGCGCTTGCGGAGAAATGTACAGGCGGTTGGCCAGCCTGAACGAGGGTCATACCCGCCTCACTGCGGGTCACGAGTATGCTATCGAGATCCAGCGACGCTCTCAGCGCCTCGGCTCTTTCAACCAGAGTTTCGTCTGTGTCGCAACGGCCGACGACCGCTTCGAACTCGGCGAGATTAGGCGTCAGAAGCGTGGCACCGCGATAACGCTCAAAATCGAGGCCCTTGGGATCTACCAGCGTCGGTTTGTTCAAATCATTGCAGTGGGCCAGCAATGGCTGAACAAGCGCCAGAGATCCCTTGGCATAGTCACTGAATACCACCAGATCCGCGTCAGCGAGATGCTGTTGGGCATACCTCACAAACAGGTCGTTGGCATGGCTCGCCAGAGATTCTTCAAAGTCCATGCGCAGAAGCTGCTGATTACGGCTCAGCACCCGGAGCTTGACGATCGTCTCTGCCGGGCACGGCATCACATTCCAGCGAACGCCCGCTGACTCCACGCAGGACCGCAGCGCCCGCGCATGCTCATCTTCGCCACATAAACCCACCAGCGAGACTGACAGCCCCAGCTCGGCGAGATTCACGGCCACATTACCCGCACCACCAGCGCGGTCCTCTTGGCCGTTCACGCTTACCACCGGGACCGGCGCCTCCGGACTCACGCGCCGACTCGCACCGCTCCAGAAACGGTCCAGCATCACATCGCCGATCACCGTCACATTACCGGTGCTCATGTCAGGTAAAGCAGACATTAAAGGGCCTCTTCCTTGGTCTCGGAGGATGCTAGCACGGGCGAAGTGGCTGACTCTGTGGACAAATAGCGCTGTGCGGCGCTAATCACCGCATCGGGAGTCAGCGCAGACATGCAGTCAAACGCACCGCCGCTGAGGCGGATCACCAGCACACGCTTAAAAGCCAGGTCTTGAACAATGTTGTCAGCTGCGTTGCGCGTCATTGACAGGATCCAACTCCGGCTGCGGCTTGATATCCCGGTCGAGCGCGATCAACAGCGCCAGCGTCAAAAAGAGAATGTTGCCGTTGAAGTAGGAGTAAAAGGACACTGAGCTGTTCAAGGGAAACAGCGCCAAAATGACAACCAGTGAACTCAGTGCTACCTCTGGTCGCGAATCAAAAAGCCGCCGACCCAGGAAGACAAAGAACAGCGCATAACCCAAGAGCCCGGGGATACCGGTATCGACTGCGATCTCGAGCGCATAGAGGTGGGGGTGCCATCGCTCAGAAACGGGCAAGACATTGATACTTTCCATCGACACCACCATCGAGCCCCAGCCACGTATGCCGACGCCATTGATCCAGTGCTCGGTGAATCCCTGCCAGGCCGAGTTCCAGAATATCGGCAGATAGTCGAATGCCTTGTAAGCATCTGACGCCGCCTGCCCGGCGGCGGAGGCGCTGAAGGTGTCGCTCAAAATCAGACCAGACAGCGCCGCAAGCGAGAACGAAAACAGCAGCGACAAGAGCCATGGCGTGACCTGCACATCAGACTCGAGGCGACGCAGGATAAAGGCGTAGCCAGCCAGAGCAGCCAACACATGGATCATCGACGCCTCATTACCGCTCATGACAATGGCGGCGAATAACGGCAGAGCCAGAATGCTGTTTAAGGGCGTTGAGCCCGTCCGACGCAGCGCCTCCAAGTAAAAAGGCGACAGAATCGCAAGTGTCGACCCATACCCCATGCGCAGACTGCCCGTCACGAGGGTGTGGCCCGAGTCGAGTTCGATCAGCGGATTACCAAAGACGCTGTAGCCCGTTAGCAGTTGCACTAAACCATCGACTACCCACAGCATCATCACCGCACCCACCAAAGACATCAGGCGGGCACTTTCCGACCCGTCCAGCTTGATTTGAAGCAGCACCCATACTGCGAAGCCGTAGGACAAAAACCGCACGGTACCTGACAGTGATCGCTCGAAATTGATCGCGTCGAACAGAGAAAAGACGGCTGGTAGTAAAAAACAGGCGAGGACAATCCAGAACTTCCGCACGCCGTCGGTGGCGAGAAAATCCCGCGGGCCTCTGGCGAAGACAATCAGGCCGACCAGCGCCATCAACCAGATGAACTGCCGGGTGGCAGAAGACAGCGACAGGGTGAAAAAGAGAAACACCCAGATGATCGACGGTGAAAGGTCAGAGAGTCGTTGCATCAAAGCCACCGCGCATCACAGCTGGTGCGCGACATCCGTTACCTGAACACGCTGAGTGTATTCATTAGACGCAGCCTTCACCAGCGGGGGTGTGAATACTACGGACTACGGAAAAGCCTCTAAGGCCCCTACTAGGCCTTCCTGAAATGCGCGCCAAAGGCCAGTGCATTACTGCGCACGGTCGCCACCTGCCAGCAACAACGAAAAGGAACTGACTCGAAACATGCTGCTATCGCGACGCTATCAGTTTTTATTCGTCCATATCGCCAAAACGGGGGGCACCAGCGTCCGCAACGCACTGCAACGCTGCCAGTGACGAGACCCCTATTACCTGCCACAGTGGATCGCCAGTAAGATCAGTGGCGCTACCGGGCACAGTCTGTGCATCAAGCTACCGCGACACTGCAAGGCGATCACCGCTAGAGAGATGCTCCCCAGGGAGGTGTATCAGGGGCTTTTCAAATTTACGTTTGTGCGCAACCCCTGAGATTTACAGGTGAGCTGGTATCATCACATTAAGCGTGAGCGACCCCACCTGCTTGAAGACAACGAATCTTTTGGCCCGTTTTTTGCGCCGAAAACTCGACCTACAGCGCGAGTGGCAATACCAAATCGGTACTTCTATCACGCCACAGCTGGACTACCTTATCGATTTGCGCGGGAACCAGATCGTCGACTTTGTGGGTCGCTATGAGTCGCTACAAACTGACTTCGATCACTGCTGTGAACGAATCGGCCTACCGAAGCAGGCACTGCCCCACCGACGACGAGCTGTTGATCGGGCCGCTTACCGTGATTACTATGATGAGAAAATCAAAGCCCTAGTCGAGCAGCACTTCGCCGCTGATATTAAGGCCTTTGGATATGAGTTTTAGCTTCCCCGCGCTCTGATCTGCGCTGCGCTTCTGGGCTACAAGCGATTCAAGAACATCATCTGGGCTACGGGCGACTCAACACCATCAAAGGTACCCAGGCACCTCACTCAAACCGATGACCAGCTGGACATCACCAGCGGGCGCCGCAGTTTGTGGCGAATCCACCACCTTGAAGAGCCTGGCAACGCCAGCCGCCCTGCCCGCTTCAATATCGGAATCCTTGTCACCCACTAGTAGAGACGTCTTCAGGTCAATGCCGTGGTCAAGCACCGCCTGCCGGATCATCCCGGGTGCGGGTTTACGACAATCACACTGCCGGCGAAACTCACCCTCCGCCTCGGTGGGATGGTGTGGGCAGTGATAAAACTCCAAGAGCGTGACGCCAACCGTGCTACCTAAATGCTGCGCGATAGCCTGATTCAGGGACTCCACATCGGCCTCGCAGTAATAACCTCGACCGATGCCCGACTGGTTTGAAACAACAATTAATAGGTAGCCCGCATCCTGGAGCGCGCGTAAAGCGTCCGGCACGCCTGGCAAGAATTCAAACCGCTCCCAGGTGCTGACGTAGCCATGGTCGACGTTGATCACACCATCGCGATCCAAAAACACGGCCGAGGTCATTCCGCGAACCGATTCCCGGTCAGCACTTCTCTCCTCACGCCAAGTCAAGCCCCTGCTCTATCAGTGCACAGAGCAGATGTACCACCACGATGTGACACTCCTGAATCTGCGCAGTGTCATCCGAGGGCGCAACCACGGCCGTGTCACAAGATCCCTTCAGCGCGCCGCCATCCCGCCCCGTCAAGCCGACGACCTCACAGCCAAGGGCACGAGCCTGCTCAGCGGCAGCCAGCACACTGGGGCTCGATCCTGAAGTGGAAATAGCAATCAATACATCGCCCGCATTTGCCAGGCCAACGACCTGACGGCTAAACACGTCGTCATAGCCATAATCGTTGGCAATCGCTGTAAGCGCCGACGTATCAGTGGTGAGCGCAATCGCTGCAAGCGCTGGCCGATCGGCGATAAACCTTCCTACCAGTTCAGCGGCCATGTGCTGCGCGTCCGCCGCCGAGCCCCCATTGCCGCAAATCAGCAATTTATGGCCGTTGGCCAAAGCAGCAATGCAGCGCTCTGCTGCCTGCTGAATATCCCCTGCCGCGGCCCCCAGTTTGGCGAGCACCTTCTGATGCCCATCGAGATACTCACTTATAAATTGCTGCACGCCGCCTCCCGTAAATGATTGCCCGCGAGCACCGCCAGATCGAATATTGGTGCAGGTTAGATGGTAACAGCGAACAA
>CAXEVD010000192.1:0-4423 GCA_963999395.1 uncultured Halieaceae bacterium | reverse complement strand
GAGCCGTGGTGATAGCCTCTGCCCGACACTGGGACGCACTGCGGGCCTTGGGCATGAGTCAACAGAAAAGGAAATAGCAGTCGATGACGGTAATCACCTTTATTCAGCATGATGGCTCAGAGCGTATGGTCGACGGTGACGTGGGTCTGTCTCTGATGGAGACCGCGCTCAAGCACGATGTGCCGGGGATTGATGCGGACTGCGGTGGCGGGGCTATTTGCGGCACCTGTCACTGTTTCGTCGAGGTGTCAGGCGATTTGCCGGCGCCAGACTCACAAGAAACTGCGATGCTGGGGCTCAGACCTGATCGGGCAGATAATTCTCGATTGGCGTGCCAGATCATGGTGTCAGACGGTATGGCGGACATCACGGTGCGGTTGCCTGAGTTTCAAATGTAGTATGAATGACTTTACGTTGTACCTATAAAACACTGAATAGAAAAAAATTATGAACATGCCAATGGGAGCTTCAGTGCCGGACTATCGTGGCATGTCTTTGGAAGATCTGGACGTGTCTGATCCACGCATGTTCCAGTACGACTATTGGCACGAGCTGTTTGCTCGACTCCGCGAGGAGTGCCCCATCCACTATCAGCCTGACAGTCCCGCAGGCCCTTTCTGGTCCGTCACTCGCTACGAGGATATCGTCGCAATCGAGCGCGATACCGAGACTTTTTCCTCGGAGCCCTCCATCGCCATTATAGATCCAGAGCCCGATATGATTCTGAAGATGTTCATCGCGATGGATCCGCCTGAGCATGATGACCAGCGCCGCGCAGTGCATCATGTGGTGGCGCCTCGCAATCTTCAAGAATTCGAGGCTCTGATCCGTGAGCGGACTACCGAAGTGTTGGACTCGTTGCCCGAAGATGAGCCATTCGACTGGGTCAAGCTGGTGAGCCGAGACCTCACTACAAAAATGCTGGCTACGCTGTTTGATTTTCCCTGGGAGGAGCGCAATAAGCTCACGGAATGGTCAGATATGTTTACCTCGGATGTCAGAATCACAGCCGGTGAGGGCCACGCTCGCGAGGTCATTATCGAACACATCACAGCCTGCTTGCAGCGTTTCACTGAGTTGTGGCATGAGCGAAAAGGCGACGGCAAGGAAGCGTTTGATCTGATTCGCTTGCTTCAAGCCGACCCAAATACTGAAAACATGGTGGATGACCCGCTGACCTACATGGGCAATATCATGCTCTTGATTGTCGGGGGTAATGACACGACCCGGAACTCTATGTCGGGTGGCGTAGTGTTTTTGAATCAGTTCCCAGAAGAAATGGCGAAGGTGCGGCAGAACCCGGATCTCATACCGTCCATGGTCTCTGAAATCATTCGTTATCAGACACCGCTCCCCCATATGCGCCGCACCACGACCCGAGATGTAGAGCTCAATGGTCGTAAAATCGCGAAAGGCGAGAAGGTGGTGCTCTGGTTTGTATCAGGTAACTACGACGATGCGGTGATTGAGCGGCCGAATGACTTCTGGATTGACCGCCCCAGTGTGCGCAACCATCTGTCATTTGGTGCCGGTATCCACCGCTGTATGGGTAACCGTCTGGCTGAGATGCAATTGCGCATCCTGTGGGAGGAAGCCTTGCAGCGTTTTGAAACCATAGAGGTCGTCGGTGAGCCAAAGCGAACCTGCAACCTGTTCATCAGAGGGTTCACCGAGTTGCCGGTTAAGGTCAGGCGATTTCAGTCCTGATCCCGCTCAACCCCCCCCCAAGCAGGGATAGTGCTTTTGTGACTCGCTCTCAGAGTCGCTCAGGCGCACGTATGACACCTTCATTGTGACCGCACCGCATACCAGTCGATCTTTGATTGCTGCCGGCATCGATGGATGTCGCGGTGGATGGGTCTGCGCAGGTTGGAACGGTGAAGACTGGTCTCTGGACTGCCTGCCGACCCTTCAGTCGATAGTGCCGATGCTGGCGCCCCGGGCAACGGTTTGTATCGACATCCCCATAGGGCTGTCCAGTGACGGATTCCGGGACTGTGACCGCGCCGCGAGGCGGTTGCTCGGCAAGCGCAGGAGTAGTGTGTTTCCCGTGCCGCCTAGGTTGGCGCTGGCGCCACTGACATACGAGGAGATCAATCTCGCGAGTAAGGGCCACTGTGGCAAAGGTGTCAGCAAGCAGGCGTTTAACCTACTACCAAAGATTCGAGAGACCGAGGCGCTCTTGGGTTCATCCTGCAGCGATAACTTCGATTGGCTGGAAACCCATCCGGAGCTCTGCTTCAGTAGTTTTAATGGGGCCGTACCCATGGAGCATACTAAGAAGACCGACGCCGGCTTTTGCGAGCGGAAAACCGTTTTAGCGTGTCATATACCGGCTCGAACCATTGACCGACTGCTCCAGAACTTGATGGCGTCAGTGCCGCGTGCGCAGTGCGCTAGGGACGATATGGTCGATGCGTTAGTCTGTGGTGTTGTGGCGCGGCTTGATGGCGAAGAACGCGACTGTCTGCCCCCGGGCGTGCAGGAGTTTGATGAAGTAGGGCTGCCCATGCGAATTTGCTATCCAATAGCCCCCGCATCCCAATGAAATGACCAGTGGAATAAAATAGTGCCTGAGGTCGCCAACAGTCATCCGCTGCAAAGGCAGCGCAAGCTAAGGCGATGGCATCGTCTGGTCGCGTTGGTAACGTCGTGTCAGCTGTTGCTGTGGACCCTGAGCGGCCTGTATTTCGCATTCATTGATATCGATTACGTGCGCGGCCACCACTTCAAGCTGAGTGTTCCGCCGGCTCAATTGGATTTGTCACAGTTGAAGGCCGGATTGGTGTCGGCCAATAAAGTTATGATTCAGGAGCGCCTTGTTGGCGAGCTCATAGTCGGTGTGCAGACAGACGACGGTGTGCAGTGGCTTGACGTGCAGGGCGCACCGATCGTCGCGCTTTCTGGAGAGCAAGCGTTGACGCTCGGTAATGAAAGAACGGTCATCAAGCCCGATCAGGTTGAGTGGGTCGACCGTGACATGCCTGGCAGTGAGTATCGCGGAGCGCCCCTGCCGCTGTGGCGGTTGTGGAAAGCGGAGGATCCTGACCGGGTTGCCTATGTTGATGCGATGTCGGGAGAGGTGACCGTGGTGCGCCATGACGCGTGGCGATGGTGGGACTTCCTGTGGTCGCTGCATATCATGAGTTATGAGGATCGGGATACGATCGGGACTTGGCTGCTCAGGGTATTTTCATTGCTCGCGCTGGCAACCGCGGTGTTGGGATTGTGGTTGTTCCTTTACACACGCGTTCGCCGCACTTCTCAATAGAATAGGTGGACCCAGATATAAGCGAAGAATAGGCCGGTCACGTACGCCACCCAGGCGCCTGACAACAGCCAGACGTTGATTCGGCGCAGCCGCGCACAGGCCGCGGCTTTGATCGGGTCTACAGGACAGGGCGCATGGCGTTGCTGCCACCACAACAGGGTGCTGGCGACCATTAGTCCGCCCGAGAGAACGAATAAGATATCTTTGTGAGCTGAGAGCCACATGATGCCCGGTATCGCCGACGTCAGTCCCGCCATCACGGCGCCGGCGCCGATTGAGATCAGCAGTGCGGGCAGTGCGCAGCACAGTAACGTCGAAGCACTGCCGAAAAGGGCCAGCGAGGGCGCTATGCTGTCTCGCCAATCACCTCTCACGATGCGCTGCCCAAGGCTGCATCACCACGCCGCACCTCAGCAATCCGATAGCCCGCCTGGACGGCAAGATCCGCGATGGTCTGGTCGCTCATAGAAGCGCCTGGAGCCAGCACCAAGCTCAGGGCTTTGGTATCGAGATCGACATAGATCGCAGCAACTTCCTCTCGCTTGCTGAAGATCTTATTCATGGCCAGCGCGCAGAAGTCACAGACGACACCCAGTACGTCTGCGACGATGGGTTCTCCGCCGTCAGCCAGCGCAGATTCAATGTCTTTGGTGCGTGTCAGAATCGGTCCATCACTAGCGGTGTGGCCACTGTGAGAGGTATGGCTTGAATTAGCCTCCTCGTGATCGTGTTGGTCATGCATATCGTGTGTCGCATGATCATCGTGAGCATGATGCTCCTGCGCTGTAGCAGGCAAGCAGAAGCAGAGTGCAGTGATCATGGCGATGTTTTTTATTAGCAGGTTCATCGTGACGCTCCTCCTTAGAAACGGTAGGTAAAATTAAACAGCGGTTGGTTCACAGTGAGGTTGTAGCCGGCCTCGACAAGCAGTGGTCCCATGAAAAAGCGCACTAAGGGGGTGGCCGCGACCGAGTTAGGGTCGGACGGACGGTGGTCAATCTCGAGCATCAGCCAGGTATGTAAATCCCCGGTGTCGCCCTCGTAGGGGGCGAAGCCGATTCTCGCGGCCTGCATGAATTGCTCGCCGAAATGCGAGGCGCCTAGATAGCGCGCCCGGTAACTCGCAAACAGGGATCTTGTTTCCCAGTCCGC
>CAXEVD010000191.1:0-4449 GCA_963999395.1 uncultured Halieaceae bacterium | reverse complement strand
GCTGTTGTGCCTCAGGCCAGCTGAATGTTGGGCCCCCCTCGCCTCGGTGTGCCGCAACGATCGCGGCGCCGAGATCCGGGCGGCACAGCGCGCCACGGGCGAGCATGAAAGCATCGCAGCCGCTGATCTCGGCGCAACGTGCCACATCGGCTGGTGTCCAGAGCTCGCCATTGGCGATAACGGGGTAGGGGAGCATCAGCCGCGCTTGCCTGAGTTGATGCCAGTGCGCGGGCGGCCGATAGCCCTGTCTTTTGGTGCGGGCATGGATGGTGATCTCGGAGAGGGCAACGCCCGACAGTGCGTCGAGAATCTCTTCAAATTGTTTGTCGCTGTCATAGCCCAAGCGGATCTTTGCGGTGACCGGCGTTCGCTCGGGCACACTGTCGCGCACCTGTTCGCAGATCGATCTGATCAGTTTTGGGGAGCGTAATAACACTGCGCCGCCTTGCGATCGGTTAACGGTTTTCGCAGGGCAGCCGAAATTCAGGTCAATACCGGGTGCGCCAAGTGAGGCCGCACGCGCTGCGTTAGCAGCCATCAGCTCGGGGTGAGAGCCCAAGAGCTGAAGGTAGACAGGGGTGCCTGATGGCGTGAATCCGCCTTGTCGCAGCTCAGGGGCATAACGAAAAAAAACCCGCTTCGGGAGGACAGTTTGAGATACGCGCACGAATTCGGTCACGCAGCGCTCGTAACCGCCAATGGCGGTGAGCTGCTCGCGCATGACCGCGTCAACAACGCCCTCCATGGGGGCGAGGATCAGGCGCGGTGGCAGGTGTTGTGGCGTGTGGGCGGGGTCGATCATGGCCGGCAGGGTAACCAGATACCTGACTTTTTAACAGTGGGCGTGACGCAAGCCCGCTCCCTTTGTAGACTCGCTCGCTCGATTCAACCCGCCACCCGCGTTGGTATGGGGTAACACTATGAATCCAAACTATCTTGACTTTGAGCAGCCGATTGCAGAACTCGAAATGAAGATCGAGGAGCTTCAGGGCGTTGGCGACGGCGCCGACCTGAATCTGGGCGACGAAATCGACCGCCTGCGGGAGAAGTCGACCGCGCTGACCGAGAAGATTTATACGGATCTTAGCGCTTGGGACATTGTGCGCGTGGCGCGGCACCCCCAGCGGCCATATTCCCTTGACTACATCCCCGAAATCTTCACCGAATTCGATGAGCTGCATGGCGATCGCCACTTCGCCGATGACAAGGCGATCGTGGGTGGTGTTGCCCGCCTCGACGGGCGCCCGGTCATGGTGATTGGTCAAGAAAAAGGCCGCGTGGTTAAAGACAAGGTCTACCGTAACTTCGGTATGCCCAAGCCCGAGGGCTATCGCAAAGCGATGCGCCTGATGGAGATGGCTGAGCGCTTCAAGATGCCGGTGATCACGCTGATTGACACGCCCGGGGCTTACCCAGGTATCGATTCAGAGGAGCGCGGGATCAGTGAGGCGATTGCACAGAACCTAGCGGTGATGTCGCGGCTCAAGAGCCCGTTGATCTGCATCGTGATTGGTGAGGGTTCATCGGGCGGAGCGCTCGGCATCGGGGTGGGCGACCATCTCGCCATGTTGCAGTACGCCACCTATTTTGTGATCTCCCCCGGGGGCTGCGCCAATATTATCTGGAAGAGCTCCGAGTTTGCGCCAGATGCGGCGGCGGCGATGGGTGTCACATCCTCCAAGCTCGAGGAGTTGGGCATCGTTGACGCGACAATCCCCGAGCCGCTCGGTGGTGCGCACCGCGACCCGATTGAGATGGCCAGCCGATTGAAGGCGCACTTATTGGACCAGGTGGATCGGCTGTCTGCGATGGATACCGATGCCATGCTTGAGGGGCGTTACCGAAGGCTGATGTCCTACGGTAACTGAGTGTCGGTGCACGCGACGTGCGCGAGATCCTGACACCCTTTCCTGATGCGCTGTTAGAGGCGCCGCGCTGGTGGGTGGCACTCTCCGGTGGAGCCGACAGCGTTGCGCTGCTCTATGCACTGGCGGCTTATCGCGATGCGGCATCCGCACCACCGCTCTCCGCCATTCACGTTAATCACGGCTTGCATACTGCTGCCGGGGAGTGGGCCGATCTCTGTCAGCGGCACGCCGACAGGCTCGACGTCCCGCTTCATATCAATGTCTGCAATATCGAACCCAGCGGCCGCGGCGTGGAAGCCGATGCGCGCCGCGAACGTTACAAAGCCTTCGAGGGTGTGTTGGCCGAAGGCGATGTTCTTTTCACCGCGCATCACGCCGACGACATGGTGGAGACGGTTTTGTTGCGGCTGTTGCGTGGCGCCGGTCCTCGGGGCTTATCCGGTATCCCAAGGGAGCGGGCCTGCGGGGCGGGACGCATTTTCCGGCCGCTGCTCAATACACCTTCAGACGCCCTGCGCAGTGCGGTTGAGGCTGCGGGGCTGGAGTATGTGACTGATCCCTCCAATCTAGAGACCGAACAGGATCGCAACTATCTGCGACAGGTCGTCTTGCCTGCTGTTGCAGAGCGCTGGCCGGGTTATCGGGAGACCATTCAGCGTGCAGCTGGACTGCAGGCCATGGCGCAGCAACGGTTGAGCCAGCTGCCACTGCCCAAGACCGAGACCGCGATGGGCGAGGCGGCCTTGGTGATCGACCCGACCATCGACGTAGCGGAGTTGGCAGCACAGATCCACCAGTGGCTGGGCGAGTCTGATGCCGATTCGCCGGATCGTCGCCGGCTCCTCGAACTGGCAAGACAGGCACTCGACGCCGGATCGGATCGGCTGCCCGAGTTGCGTTGGAGCGAGGGTTGCCTGCGCGTTTGGGGCGGTTGGATCGTTAGCGTCAGTGAGCCTGCCGAGGATTGGCGCTTGCCGGAAGAGGTCGTGGTGGGGGAGCCCGCCGAGGGTGACTGGGGGCGACTTGACTGGGAGGCCGCTGATGACGACCCGGGGCTGGCTCCTGGCACACGATTATCCTGTCGCGCTAGCGGAGAAATCGAATCGGTGACGCCGCTGAACCGGCCGAAAAAGCCCACCAATAAGTGGCTGCAAGAGATGAGAATTCCCCCGTGGTGGCGTCGGCATCTGCCTGTTTTGCAATCAAAAACAGGGCCCGTGTGGGTGCTGCCTGTCGGCCCCTTGTCGGCGGCGGCGGCTACCGAGGGCAGCACCGCGGCACCTGGTTTGCGGCCCATTTGGTGCCCTTCTTCCTCACTTTGAATTGAGCCTCGCGGGGCTTCCTGTTACACTGATCGTCCATCGGAGAGACGTTCCCGAGAGGCGTCGAGACAGACGTCCGGGTGCTCTTTCGCATTGGTGGAATCCATGACGAGATATGTGTTCGTTACTGGTGGTGTTGTGTCTTCCCTGGGTAAGGGGATCGCTGCTGCCTCCCTCGCTGCTGTGCTTGAAGCACGCGGCCTCAAAGTCACCCTGCTAAAGCTAGACCCCTACATCAACGTCGACCCCGGCACGATGAGCCCGTTCCAACATGGAGAGGTCTTCGTCACCGACGACGGCGCGGAGACAGACCTCGATCTGGGTCACTACGAGCGCTTCACGCGCACGGTGATGAGCCGCGCTAATAACTTTACGGCGGGCCGTGTATACGACGCGGTGCTGCGCAAGGAACGCCGGGGCGATTACTTGGGCGGCACCGTTCAGGTGATCCCGCACATCACCGATGAGATCAAACTTCGGGTCGTCGAAGGTGCGGGGGATTCCGAGGTCGCCGTGGTGGAAGTGGGCGGCACCGCAGGTGACATCGAGAGCCAGCCTTTCCTCGAGGCTGTGCGTCAGCTGAAGTTGGAGCTGGGCTCTGCCAAGGCATTGCTCATGCACCTCACGCTCATTCCCTACATCCCGACTGCCGGTGAAATTAAAACCAAGCCGACCCAGCACTCGGTCAAGGAATTGCGCTCGATTGGTCTGCAACCCGAGGTGCTGTTGTGCCGCTGCTCTGTTGAAGTGGACGAAGGCGCACGCCGTAAGATCTCCCTGTTTACCAACGTAGAAGAGCGGGCTGTGATTCCGCTGATGGATGCGGACTCGATTTATCAGATACCCGGACACCTGAAGGAGAGCGGGCTCGATGATTATGTTCTCGAGCGCTTTGGGCTGGCCCAGCCGGCGGCTGACTTGTCGGAGTGGGAAGACGTGGTCCGGCGCGAATTCAGTCAGCGCAAGGGTATGGTGCGAGTGGGAATGGTCGGCAAATACGTCGACCTGGTCGATGCTTATAAATCGTTGAATGAGGCCCTCGATCACGCGGGTTTGCAAACCGATACCCGTGTGGAGATCGACTACATCGATGCTGAGGAGATCGAGGCTCAGGGTGTTGGCTTACTGTCGCATCTGGATGCGATTCTCGTCCCGGGTGGCTTCGGTGACCGCGGCATTCAGGGCAAGATTGACGCGGTGCGGTATGCCCGGGAGCAGGGCATTCCCTTCCTAGGTATTTGCCTGGGGATGCACATGGC
>CAXEVD010000190.1:0-4449 GCA_963999395.1 uncultured Halieaceae bacterium | reverse complement strand
TTCGCACGCAAAACCCGACAGCAAGGTCAGAAGGATTATCAAACGACTCATTTTCACAAGGGCCATAATGCTCCGTCATGTCGCAATCGTCGCCAAACGCTTTTTATGACGCCGCTCCTTGCCTTAGCGAGAGAAACCAACTCAGGCTATTTGTCCGCCACTCGCAAGCAACGCGTTAAGAATCTCATGCCTGACGGCGTCAGCATAGCCCTTAGCATTGCGATACCAGCGAAGCCTGAGCTTAGGCACGCGTAATCATTTCCATATACAGTGTCTACAGAAGAGAGCACATCACCAAAGGCTAGGAAGATGGAAACAAATCAGCACAGTTGCCAATGCCCTTGCGGTACCAACAAATTCTCGGCGGTGGGAGAGCCCATCGTCAGGTTCTTCTGCCATTGCACGATCTGCCAAGACAAATATCAGGCACCGTTTGCTGATGTCACGCTGTTCAAACTGCCGGCCGTCAGGTTGCCCGAGCAGGCAACGACCTACGGTAAGTACAAGCGGTTCGCTGCGATTGACCGAGGTATCTGTGACGCCTGCCATAAACCGGTCATGGCCAAAATGGGCGCAGGTGATAAAGGCTACGCCTTTATCTCAACGCAGAATTTTGTTGACCCCAGCGCGCTGCCACCGAGCATTATGCACGTGTTTTATGGCACCCGCGCCGCTGATATTGAAGACGACCTGCCGAAACACAGCAGCTGGCTGAGTAGCCAGTGGGCATTTTTAAAGTTACTGAGAACGGCGGGCTAGGAGGCTCAATCACCAGAGCACCTAAACAATCACGCTCTAAAGAATTGACATATGGTGAAAACGAGAATCACGCTAGGGAGTGGAGTCCTTGCAGATGGCTCCACTGTGAGAGGCCTCTAGAGGGCTTAGGAACTAGCTTCCCATACGAGAACTGACCTCTACAGATGCACGGTTACTGTAGGCACCTTCGAGGCGCGGAGCAGGTCATTTGTTTTGCTACCCAGAAATAAACTTTTCAGCGGCGATCGACTATAGGCGCCCATCACCAGCATATCGATCTCACGATCCGCGATAGCCTGCGTGATTTGTTGCTCCGGGTCCCCGGGTAGATAGGCTGTCTCCACCTCGAACCCGCTTTTTGCCAAGATGCTGCTCGCCCACGCCAAGTGCTTGTCTGCCTCACCATTCTGTTTGCCCGACATCACGACATGCACGGGTAAATCCGTGAGCACGGGGTTGGCAGCCAGCATACTGATGCAGTTGCGCGTCATGCGCTTGCCGTCATAAGCCACCAACAAGCTTTTTGGCTCGGAGAAAGCGTTGGCGACGGTCAGAATCGGTCTGCGAATCTTGCGGCTGATGCTCTCAACGTGCCGCCCCAGATCACGCTGGGTCTGGGTGGCCGACCTGCCGCGGCGACCTAATACATAGAGCGCAACGTCCTGCTGCTGTTCGTCGAGCGTCTCCAGCAACTGCCCGTAGCGTTGTCGGACATCAACCGCCGTGCCCTCGCGTTGTTCGCACCGCACCTTCAAATCGTTAAGGAAGAGTCGCCCTTGCTCCCGGATCGCCCGCGAGCGCTCGCCCTCTTCCTCGGTGAGGCGGTTGAGCAGATTCTCCTGCGCATCAAAGCCAATGGCGCCGCTGTGATCGTCACTGGTGGCTGTCTCTTGGTGGCGATCAATGATGTGCAGTAACTCCAGCGGCAGAGCAAATTTCTTGGCCGCCCAGGAGCTGTAATCCGCCACGTAATCGGCGTACGGTGACTGGTCAACGCAGGCGAGGACCTTTTTGGGTTGCTTCATCACTGATGCCTACTGAGGCAGGAGCAAATCTTCCGCCCCTTCCTTGTCGTGCAAACCGAAGCGGTCGACCATCGTCGCGCTGGCTTCATTGAGACCAATGACCTCAACATCTGCGCCCTCACGACGAAACTTCAGCACCACCTTATCCAGGGCGCTGACTGCGGTGATATCCCAAAAGTGCGCGCGGCTCACATCAATCCGCACGGTGTCGATCACCTCTTTGAAGTCGAAGGACTGGGTAAATCGATCCGCGCTGGCGAAGAACACCTGGCCGAGCACGTTATAAGTCCGCACCCGTCCCTCGTCCTCTGACTGGGACCGAATCACCAGAATACGACCCACCTTTTGGGCGAAGAAGAAGCCGGAGAGTAAAACGCCGGACAACACGCCCTGGGCAAGATCATGGGTAGATACGGTCACACCGACCGTAACTACCATCACCACGCTGGAGCTCGGCGGATGGGTACGAAGGTTACGAATGGAGTCCCAGTTAAAGGTGCCAATCGACACCATGATCATGACCGCAACCAGCGCTGCCATGGGAATCTGGCGAACCAAGTCGCTGAAAAACAGCAGTAATAGCAACAAGAAAATGCCGGCGCTCAGCGTGGACAGACGCCCACGGCCACCCGATTTCACGTTAATGACTGATTGCCCGATCATCGCGCAGCCCGCCATCCCGCCAAGGAAGCCACTGGCAATGTTGGCCACGCCCTGCCCCATGCATTCACGGCTTTTGTTGCTGGTGGTGTCGGTCAGGTCGTCGACGATGGTGGCGGTCATCAGTGATTCCAGCAGACCGACGACCATTAATGTCATGGCGTAGGGAAAGATGATCTCCAGCGTCTCTAGATTGAGCGGGATATCAGGGACCAAAAATACGGGCAGCGTTGAGGGCAGATCACCCATATCGCCTACCGTACGCACATCGATACCAAAATAAATCGACACCGCAGTGAGCAATACAATCGCCACCAGAGGAGACGGCACAACTCGCGTGATAAACGGCAAGCCGTAGATAATCCCCAGCCCGGCAGCCGCCATCACATACACCGCGTAAGGCGCATTGATGAGCTCCGGCAGCTGGGCCATGAAGATAAGGATCGCCAGCGCATTCACAAAGCCGGTTACCACTGAGCGCGAGACAAACCGCATCAGTTCACCGAGGCGAATCCACCCCGCAATAATCTGCAGGATGCCGGTGAGGATTGTGGCGGCGAATAGGTACTCAAGACCATGCTCTCTCACGAGTGTCACCATCAATAGCGCCATGGCACCCGTGGCAGCAGAAATCATGCCGGGGCGACCCCCCGCAAAGGCGATCACAACCGCAATACAGAAAGAGGCATAGAGCCCGACCCGGGGGTCGACACCCGCGATGATGGAGAATGCGATGGCCTCGGGGATGAGCGCTAATGCCACCACCAGGCCCGCCAGCAAATCGCTGCGGATATTAGAGAACCACTCCTGCCGAAGTTTATTCATGAGAGACCAGTAAGGGGATGCGTCGGATTGCCATGGCGATACGGCCCAACAGGCGGAACGGATTGTTATCTGCGCCAACACGCCAGCGGCGAATCCTGCGCACTCGCCCACCTTGGCAACGAACCCACCATGGCAATAAATAGGTATCTCTCACTATCCATTCGATGGTTTTAGGCCCCAAAGTGTCGGCTTGAGACAACCAGATTTGCTGTTCGCACCGTACAAAGGCGGCGCCAAATCACAATAGCTGGGCACTGAGTCCAGCAGTGATCAGAGGAAAGAATATGTCCGCCGCCACAATCAAAGACTTTGGGTTTGGGACCCAGATCCGGAAATCACCGTTTTTTGATGCCACCGTCAGATGGGGCGCCACCGATTTCTCGGTCTACAACCACATGTACATCCCGCGCTCGTTCGGTGACCCCGAGCAAAACTTCTGGAACCTGGTCAATGACGCCATCCTCTGCGACGTGGCGGTGGAGCGTCAGGTCGAGATTACAGGGCCAGACGCGGCCGCGTTCGTGCAGCTGCTCACGCCCCGCAATCTGTCCCAATGCGCGGTGGGCCAGTGCAAATATGTGCTGATTACCAACGAAGCCGGGGGCATCCTGAATGACCCGGTGCTGTTGCGACTTGGAGAGAACCGTTTTTGGCTGTCACTGGCCGACAGCGATGTGCTGATGTGGGCACAGGGTGTTGCCACCCATGCGGGCTTCGACGTCACGATCGGCGAACCCGATGTCTCGCCGCTTCAGCTTCAGGGCCCCAAGAGCGGTGACATCATGGCGGCGCTGTTTGGTGAGTCAATTCGTGACCTCACGTACTACTGGCTCGACCATTTTGATCTCGACGGTATTCCGCTGGTGATCTCACGCACCGGTTGGTCTAGTGAACTCGGCTATGAGATTTACCTCCTAGACGGCAGCCAGGGTAGGGCGCTGTGGGAGAAGCTGATGGCTGTCGGTGAGCCAATGAGGTTAAAGCCCGGTCATACGTCATCGATTCGTCGTATTGAAGGCGGCATGCTCTCCTACCACGCCGACATGGATGCTCAGACCAACCCGTTTGAGCTCGGTTTGGACAGGCTCGTTGATCTTGAGATGCCCGCAGACTTCAATGGCAAAGCCGCACTCAAACAGGCGCAGGAGCAAGGTATCGCCCGACAGCAGATCGGCCTCGA
>CAXEVD010000189.1:0-4455 GCA_963999395.1 uncultured Halieaceae bacterium | reverse complement strand
CATCAATCACCTTTCCCAGCATCTGATAGCCGCCACACAGACCAAGCACCCGGCCACCACGCCGCACATGCGCAGCAATATCGATGTCCCAACCCTGTTCACGCAGAAAGGCCAGATCGCTGATGGTGGATTTGGACCCGGGCAGCAGCACCATATCGGCGTCACCGGGAATTGGATCTCCCGCCTCAACAAGTGTCAGCGCTACATCATCCTCCCCTGCCAGCGGGTCCAGATCGTCAAAATTGGCGATGCGGCGCAGCACCGGTACTGCGATATGAAGCGGTGCATCACGCGCGGCATCACCGGCTTTTCCGGCAATATCAAGGATATCCTCAGCCGGTAGAAAACGTGCCGGCGCAAACCAAGGCAAAATGCCAAGCCCCGCCCAGCCAGTGGCACGGGAAATGATATCCATACCTTCAGAAAACAATGTCGTATCGCCGCGAAACTTATTGATCATAAACCCTTTAATTAAATCAGCATCTTGTCGATCCAGCACATTCTCCGTACCCACAAGACTGGCAATCACGCCGCCACGGTCAATATCGCCGACCATCACAACCGGCACATCTGCGGCAAGGGCAAATCCCATATTGGCGATATCCCCGCCACGCAGATTGACCTCGGCCGGGCTGCCAGCCCCTTCGACGATGACAAGGTCTGCCTCTGCCTTCAGCTTGCCAAAACTGTTCATGACAGCGGGCAACAGATCAGATTTACGCGTGCCATATTCGCGGGCGCGCATGCTGCCGACGCGTTTGCCCTGCACGATGACCTGCGCACCCGTTTCGGTTTCCGGTTTTAGCAGGACAGGGTTCATATGAATGGTTGGCGATACATGGCAGGCACGTGCCTGCAACGCCTGTGCACGGCCAATTTCGCCACCATCAGCGGTGACTGCCGCATTGTTTGACATATTTTGTGGCTTGAAAGGAGCCACCGACATCCCGCGGCGACGTGCTAAGCGGCACAGTCCCATAGTGATAAGCGATTTACCGACGTCTGAAGCCGTACCCTGAAGCATCAAGACGCTGGTCACGGACTTACACCTTCTATGGTCATTGAGCGCCCCGCAACGGTAACGTCGACACCGTACACTTCAGCGCAGCGCTTTGGCGTAAATGTCACCTCGGGGCTACCGTCCGCAACGATCTGGCCGTTGTGCATCCACAGCAGTCGGTCTGCGAAGCGGTGGGCCAGAGCGAGATCATGCGTAACGATCAGTGCACCGCCCCCATCAGTCACGAAGTTCCTTATAAGATTCATGAACGAAAAGGCCTGCCGTGGATCAAGAGATCCTGTCGGCTCATCTGCAACGATGATCTTGGCGTGGGTAGAAAAAGCGCGAGCGACATGAACGCGAGCTAATTCACCACCAGACAGGCAATCGACTCGACGATCAGCGAGGTCCTCGAGATCGCAGTCCTTGAGGGCTTTACCAACAATGTTCCAGTCGGTCTGTGTCAGTCCACCCGAGGTTTCAGTGTGAGGGTAGCGACCCAGACTGACGACATCGCGCACCCGCAGGGGCCAGGCCAGTTGTTTTGCCTGTGGCAGGTACGCAATAGACCTCGACCGCTCTGCGGGCCGCATACGCAGCACGTCGCAACCATCGAGTGTCACGGTGCCAGTCTGCGCGTTGACAAGCCCGAGGGATGCCTGAATGAGCGTCGACTTGCCCACGCCATTGGGGCCGAGCAAGATTACCAGTTCGCCGCCGCTCAAAGAGAAGTTGGATGACTGCAAGATTTGTTGGCCATTACGACGGCAGGAAAGATGGCTGACCGCTAGTTCAGGCATAGCTGCCCCGCCGCTGTACCACGATCCAAATAAAGACCGGCGCGCCAAAAAGGGCCGCCATGACGCCAAGATTGAGTTCATTATTAGTGGGCACAACCCGTACACCGATATCAGCGATTACCAGTAGCGTGCCCCCGAGTAATGCCGACGGAAGTAGCAGATGCGAGGGACGATAATCGACAAACGGGCGGATGATGTGGGGGGCGATCAGTCCCACAAAACCGATAGCTCCGGCCAGGGCAACAGCGCCACCGGTTGCTAGGCCAGCGCCAGCGACAACCAGGTAGCGGTGATTGCTTAACCGTAAGCCAAGACTCACGGCCGCAGCCTCACCCAGCGTGAGTAGATCGAGCCCCTTCCGCGCCAACAGAAGACAAATTAGCCCCACCGTAATGAATGGCAGGGCTAAGCCAATGTCATAAACGCCGCGGTTTGCCACAGACCCCAGGGACCAGTTGAGCATATCCGACAGTGAAAACGGATTTGGCGCAAGATTCAGAAGGAGTGCCATAACAGCCGCCGTGAAGCTCGACAATGCGACACCGATGAGCAATAACGTGACGACTGAGTGGGTGAACCGATTGGCAACGGCGAGCAGCGTTGTCGCCGCAAGCGCCCCGACGATAGCGGCGATCGGCAGGATCCAGACGCTCATCTGCGTTAATCCGTAATAAATGGAGACTGTGGCGGCGAGGGATGCGCAGGCAGACACGCCAAGGACGCCAGGATCAGCGAGGGGATTTCGAAAAAGGCCTTGCATGGCCGCACCACTCGCGCCCAAAGCGGCGCCCACGGAAAATGCTGCCATCGTGCGAGGGAGACGAATCTCCCACAGCACGATCTGGTCGCCGGCGCTCCCCTGCAGCACAAGCGCCTTTGCTATGGAGGACGCGGGCAGCGCAGTGCTGCCAATTAAGCACGCTGCACAGACAGTGATCACCGCAAAAAAGATAAGCGCGGCATTCAGGCTGGACAATACTCTCACCGCACCGCTCCTGCCAGCGCCTCAACGGCGGAGGCCGCAAACCACGCTCCGCAGGCCGTCCAAGCGCCCTCCAGTTCCACATGGGATGCGCTTGTGCGAAGCGAGCGTGCCACAGGGTGTCTCGAGGCGCTCCACGAATTTCGATGATTAGTTCCCTCATCAAAGAAGGCAGTGGCCACCATCGAGGGTGATTTGTAGGCCAGTTTTTCCAATGGGATTGATCGCCATCCGGGCTGATCTTCAAAATTCTCCAGTCCCGCGGCGATCAGCAGCTCGTGCACCAACGAGCCAGGGCCGGTTGTTGCGCCCGCCGCACTCATATAAAGCGTCGGGGCCTTGTCCTGAGAGCCCTCAATGCGCCGCAGGTTTATGTTTGAAAGCCGCCCCCGATAGTTAGCGACCGTCTGCCGCCCCCGCTCTTTCTCACCCAGTGCGGTGGCAACCCGCTGCGTGATCACTGGTATGGATGTCTCATCGCTGCCATCCAACTTTGCCGCCCAGCCGATGTTGACGACGGTAATGCCAGCACGTTTGAGAAAGTGTTCAATGGATGGGCCGCCGCCGTAAGAGCGCACGACCACGTCGGGACTGAGCGCCAAAATATTCTCTGTAACAGGACGGATTTTCCGCAAGCCTCTGGCCTCCTCACGCAGATAGGAGAATGGCTCCTCGGCATCTGGCGAGAGCGCCACAATGTTTTCTGGATCAACGAACTTAAGTACGTATTGGTCTGCGCAGTAATCGAGACTGATAACGCGTTGCGCTCGCTGAGCGCCAATCGCTCCCTTGCGCGCGTCATCGCCAGCGCAACTGGCCAAGGCGACGATCACGGCAATTTTTAGTGCCAAAAATACGCATTGATAGCGTAGGCTCATGTGCAGTCCTCAATGGGGGTTCCAGACGACACTGCCGCCAAAGGCAACCGTGAGGTCAAAATCTGTGGATTGGGCCCCGCCAGCCATGGCCGCCCTGATGACACCCGAATGAGTGACACATAGCACGGCATCAAGAGAGCGAGCTTTTGAAATATCATCAAGAGCCGATAAGACCCGTTCTCGAAGCATCGCGACACTTTCACCACCATGGGGCCTGGCATGCATGAAATCCTCGGCCCACGCATCCAGTTCCTCCCGCGGGAGATCCGACCAAGGGAGACCCTCCCATTGACCAAAGTCCATTTCAATGAGCCGTGGTTCTTCCATGACTGAGAGCCCATGTCGTTCTGCGATGAACTCGGCGAGGCGCATGCACCGCGATAGCGGACTGCTGTATATCGCAGTCATCTTCCCTAGCGCTGCTAGCGCTATCCGCGCCTCCACTAGGAAACTATCGGCGAGATCAAGGTCAAGTCGCCCATAACAGAGGCCCTGGTGATGGTTTGGTGTTGTGTGTCTGAGCAACGTCAGAGGCATGCGGCGAGGCCCGCGTAACAACCGAGTTCACTCACTTGCTGTATCGACCCGAGCGTGTCGCCCGTGTAACCGCCGATTTTCTGCTCAATCCAAAGACGCAGCAGAACATGAGCTACCAACATCGCTCCAATGGCGGCGATGATGGGAACGCCTCCCAATAAGAGCCACGTCAACAGCGTCACCACCACTGCAGTAATTACCGCTACCCAGGTACTTTTGGCGCTGAGACCGTGGGCAACTGGCTTCCCCGCACCCTCG
>CAXEVD010000188.1:0-4467 GCA_963999395.1 uncultured Halieaceae bacterium | reverse complement strand
GTAGGACATACCGCCACCGCGTTGGGTAATGGCCCAGCCCGCCGTGGTGGCTATCCGCACCGCATCTGCGACCTGCTCCTGCGTCTGAGGGCGCACCACCAGTGCGGGTGCCATCGCGCCACCGTAGACATCCGTGGAGAAGAGCATTTTCGCTTCCTCACCCAGCAGGCACTCGGCGCCCAAAGCATCGATCAATGCGCTTTCGAGCAGGGCGGCCGGGTCAGTCGCTTTGTTCATGGATGCACCTCGCGGGTAGCCATCGTGCTTGAGTATGTTTCTGCCGGAAGCACAGGGGCGTCTCGACGTCGACACGTTCTACCGCAGTCACTGACAGTTGTACCGCGAATTCTCGGGGGGCTCAAACGGAACCCGATAAACCGCAACAGGAATAAAACGCGATAAAACAATAAACCGAGATGATAAAGCGTCGCGCAGTCTGGTATGGCAACAGGCCAGCCGTAGCGTTTACAAACCGTGTTCGGCAAAAAACGCCTGGGTTTGCGCAAGGATCGCGCGCGCCCGTTCGAGCGGGTCGCGATACGTCTCGCGATAGTGCAGCGAGCGGATTTCCAGGCTGATCGGCAAGTTGGCTGGCAGCGCCTTGGCCATCGCCGCGACCGGCACGCTGCCCTCCCCCGGCGCTAAACGCCCATCAATGGCGTCGATATAGTAGGCGTCGGGGTCGGTGACCACGCCGCATTCGGGCATGTCGCACAGCTGGGCGTAACTTAACCATCGCGCCGGGATCTCGCGGATTTTCTCGGGGTCGTGTCCGACCCGCTCATGGTGAAACGGGTCGACCAGAATCCCGCCGGCAGGGTGATCGACCGCATTGACGACATCGAGAGCGTCATCGAGCGTTTTGACCTCGGTGATGGCCATGTATTCAAGGCAGGCCCGCATGCCTGCGCGCTCTGCATGCACGCAAAGGTCTTCAAAGAGGCGCTTGGTGATCTCGCGGTCTGGCTCTGAGCTGACGATCAGGCAGTTTTTGGCGCCCACTTCGCCGCCCATGGCAATGATTTCGTGATGTAGGGGGTCCGGCTTGCCCCCGGGTTGCAGCCAGATAACCTCGACATCTAGAGCGACGAGCCCTGTTTCCTGCAGCGCTGCGGCGACTTCACCGGCGGTACTGCTGTGCCAGTTATCTCCGGGCGCGACCCATAGACCCACGCTGTTGTAGCCGGCATCGGCGGCGATCCGCACCATATCGGGGGGCGATACCTCTGGCGGGTTGCCGTCATGGACGCCGGACGCCAGTGCTAGTAGCCGTTCGCTCATATTGCGTTCCCTCGGTATCCGCGCCACAGTGGGTGGCATAAAAGCCCGTTTGGGTGACAGGTCACATGATGCAGGGATCAGTGACGCCAATCCAGCGCAAGCAGGGGGGTTCGTGACGGTGCAGCTTCATAACATCGAGGGATTGCAGCTTGTGCACACCGGGCTGGTCTGCCGGGATATTGATGCCGCCAAGACGCGACTCAGTGAGACGCTGAATGTGCGCTGGGTGGGGGTAAAGCGAGAGGATTGGTCGCTCGTCATGTTTGGAAAGCCGGTCAACATTCCCCTACGCATTGCCCATGCGAGCAACGGGCAGGCGAATTTCGAATTGATCGAGGCGGTACCTGACACGCCCTGGGTCACGTCAGAAGAGCTGATTCAGCATCATATGTGTTTTCACAGCTCTGACTCGGAAGCCGTCTGCAAACAGTTTGAGGCGCGGGGGTTTGAGCGTGTACTCGGCGCGCCGGGTGACCCCCAAGGTTATTTTCAGGATCCCGCCGGCTTACTCATCGAGATTATTGGTGACGACCTGCTGGCATATCTTCAAGATTTTTATCAGCAGTCACAGACTGCACAGCAAGAAAACGGAGCAGTGTATGACAGTGCTTGAACACATCCGCCCCGATGACCTGGCATGGGAATCTTTTCACGACCCCCACGGGCGGCCGACGACACCGACGCGGATACTTCGCACCAGCGAGCCATTTCTCATCGAAGCGGACTTTCCCGCCAACTTTTATGCGGGTTTACATTGGCACCCACATGACACCATTTACCTGATTACCCGGGGAGAGATGCGCATCGGCGATGAGGGCAGTTTTCGGCCGGGCGATATTCGCTGGGTCAAGGCTGGACACGCTTATGGGCCCGAGGAATCAGGTGAGGAGGGGGTGCAGTTTCACCTGTTCAGCTTAGGCGGTGATATTGGTCTGAATTGGGCGGACCTGTATGAGGTGCCCGAGGCGCTGACGCAACGACTCAATCATTTCGAGCAACCCGCAGGGCGTCGACGGGTCGAGGATATGCCGATCGTGACCCCCTCAGATCCAATGCCTGATTGGAGTCAGATGCCCGATGAGGGACCGCTGATTTTCCGTATGACCATGCCTGCTGATGCTATGCAAATAGGATTTTCAATGGGCTTCGATTACGTTGGCTACCTGCTGCAAGGTAGTGTTGCGCTTGACGATAGCGTGTCCGTGGTTGCGGGAGAGTTCTTTTGCGTGAATGCAGATCAAACTCACTCACTCACCGCCGGAGAGCAGGACGCGGAGTGGCTGGTGTTTGCCAGTCAAAGCCGACACCCAACCTGAGGTTGGTGTTCAAGCCGTCTCAATGAGTTCGGTGAGCTCGAATGACCAGTGGTAGGGCGCCTCGACCGTGCCCTTAACGAAGACAAAGTCACCGTCTGCCGTGACCCATAGGTGATACTCGGGGTGATCGCTGGCCACCACCACGTAGGCAAAGTGGTGACACTCGAAGGTGCCTGCAGGGACTGACACGCGCTCGTCGCCAAAGTATTCGATTGTGGTGCCCTGCGAGCACACCAGCGCCGGCCCGGTCGCTCCGCGATGGTCGAGCGAGGTGAGAGGGCTGTTGTAAAAGGTGCGCTGTCTCGGTCCTTCTGATCGGTCAAATCGCGCCACCAGCCAGGCATCGGAGTTGAGCGCATGAGTGCCAAACCCGCGGATGGTGCGGTCAATCGCCAGTTGCCCTGAGATGCGGCCCTCATCACCGGTAAGCCCTTCGTACCGAATCTCGTTATCGGTGATGTGGTACCAGGTGCTGCCCTTAAATTGCCCACCCTCCGTTAGCCTGACCACACAGTCCCGCGGGTGAAACTCATGATCCACTCTTTGGATAACATCACGAATCAGCGCCGGCTCGTCGTCTAACTCACAGAACGCGCGGAGCACGCGATCGCCGTTGGCATGGCGTGTAAGCGTGAAGTGCTCTCGTCCCCAGATACCGCCGGGAAAGTGAGGGTCGTCAATGCGATACTCAACAGTGCCGCGGCGGGTGGTATGCGCACGCGCTGCAGGCGTTTGTTTGTCGATTTTCATGGCGCTCGCGATGCTATTGGACTTTAACGCATCATAGCCAGAAAACCGGACGAATAACGCCCACAAAGAGCTAGGTAGCCTAAGCAGAGATCGACATATAGCGCGCCATTCTTGCGAAGTTTTCACCCACTATAATGCCGCTTGGCGGGGCATACTTTACCCTCTCACTGGCTTTTTGATCACCTGCTGACAGGCTCCCAATATCATGTTGCCGTGGCCACTCAACTAAATGCGGATCTGGACCTTCATAAGACCGTTCTCTCATCGGGAAGAAGACTACGTCGTTGAGCTTGCAGCTCATATGACGCGGAATGTCTCTCGGTTGTGGCGGGGCGACGAGCTGCTGGACGAGCAGTCGGTCCACCAAAGGGACGGGATACAGACGTGTGTACACGCGCTTCCAGCTGATGCCGGTGAGGACACACGGGTCGAGGTGGGTTATGTGAGCTGGTGGAGCGTGGGCGTAGCCGTATTGCAGGGCGATGACACGCTTTACGAGAGTCACCCGGGCAAAAATGTCCGCGTTCTGGAAGGGTTGCTGCAGGGCACGGCGATGTCCTCGATGACATCCCAGGCCGATTCCTGTCATGAGCCCGAGACCGGGCCGGACCAGGCAGCCGGGTCCGATCTCAGCGTGGCTCAAATGGTCGAATCGAACCAAAGTAAGTGGGAGCGCAACAAGTACTCCATCTATGCCGATATGGCGCTGGGCGCGCTGTTTTTTCTGGTCGGTAAGTTCACCGAGGATCTGGCGTTGGCTGCGATTATTGGCGCCGCGGCTGGACTCGCCTTGGTGGTAGTGCAGCGTTTCGTCAAAGTCGATCTGCTGGGCGGGTTTGCTGTCTTTGGCACCATTATGTTGCTGATTTCGGCGGGCTTTTCACTCGCGCTTCAGGATGACTATTGGGTCCAGATGAAGAGCACGGTGCTCGGCATATTTACAGCGAGCCTCTTCATGATCGATGGCGTGGTGCGTCAGGGCGCCTACTTTGGCGCTCGTATCGAGCGGTACATGCCAATGCCATTGCACCATGGCCGTATCGCCATAGGAATTAGCCTCACCGGCCTGGTCATGGCGTACGGTAATTACCTTGTTGCAGAAAATTTCTCCGAGGATTTT
>CAXEVD010000187.1:0-4468 GCA_963999395.1 uncultured Halieaceae bacterium | reverse complement strand
CAACGTTGAAGCGCGGCGGCCTTTTGTGCGGAATAGCCCAACCAATCTTGATGATGTAAATCCACTCCCATCCTTTTACAGATTTCAACCGTGCCATCTGTGGAGCCAGAATCCAAAACAATCACCTCATCAGCCCAAGCTACTCTCTCGAGTACTTGCTCGATATGTGCTACCTCGTTCAATGTAATGAGGAAAACACTGATAGGTTCAGACATGGCAAGAGGATTCTAAAATTAGTGAGTATCTTTCGACACGTTATCTCGCTGATTCATCGACCATAGGCATGCATACTTGTGGAATGCATATTGTCCTAACACACCCGCCATCAAGAGGCCTCGCCAACCATCCAAGAAGCCCAATCGCAGGACATACTGTTGTAAAAAGTCCGTTACTAACCGAAGGTAAGCGTAAATTAAGTTACTAGATTTCCCGGCAGCGTACTTGTCGGAAGCACTCAGCGCAGCATATTCAGTGTGCTTGGAAACGAGATGCTTGTAGTCTCGCCAACTATGATGATCCAATCCTGAAGTCAAGGTAAGGCTGTGTTCAGAGGGTATTAACAACGTCTCGTGCACCGATCTTTGTTTAAATTGTGCGCCCTCTCTCAAAAATAGCTTTCCTTGAGGTGTCGAATATCTCCCAAACTTCAACCGTTTGCCAAAGAGCACTGTATGCCATGGAATTTTCACCAGATTGAAGTCGATCATTTCGCGTCGCATAAGGGTTTCTATTTCCGTTCTCAACTCAGTAGGCACTACCTCATCAGCATCGATATTCAGCACCCATTCATGTCGGCATAACTCCAAAGCGCGATTCCGTTGCGCCCCGAAACCCGGCCAATCGGTTGAGTGCACTTCATCAGTGAAACGCCTGCAAATGTCAGTGGTACCATCGACACTGCCGCTATCTAAAATAACAAGTTGATCCACCCACGGAGCAACAGATTGCAGGCATCGTTCTATTCGTTCAGCTTCATTAAATACGATCACGAAGCATGAGATTTGTCTTCTCTCAACCATTAATCGGTACCCTGTTAGGGATGTGTTTCTCTATCGCTCCCTAGAGAGCTTCTGATTTGACACCTGTTTTATTGTCACTGCCATGAATCATATATGTTGCCTCAAGTCATAATTCGATAGCATAACAACTCAGTCTGCAGCCGGACTAAACAGCACAGTTTCCAAAATATCTAAGATGCAAATCCAATGAGTTGGATAGAACAACACTGGCTGTCGCTGATTCTGTTGGCAGGTTACACAGGCGCGCTACTTTACAACACCTATCTCGGCAGCCAAGCCAGCCGTGGCATGGCGGGCTACTACGTGGGCAACCGCGAGATGGGCGGTATTGTCGTAGGTATTTCTTTCTTTGCGACCTTTGCCTCAACCAACACCTACATCGGGCACGCCGGCAAAGCCTACGACTACGGGGTAGCGTGGTTCACGATGGCGATCCTGCTTGTGGTATTCAGCTGGATCTCATGGCGCTGGATCGGCCCGCCTTTGCGCCGCTTCGCCTCGCAGTGGGATGCGCTGACGATTCCGGACTTTCTGGGTAGTAGATACATCTCCAGTTCAAAGCAGCAGGGCCGACATCCGCTAGTACAAACCTCAGCCCTGGTAATCGTTTTTGCGAGCCTGCTGTACCTGCTGGCCATCTTTAAGGGCACGGGGCATCTGTTGCAGATTTTCGTCGATGTACCTTACGAGGCGGGCGTGGGGCTTACCCTGCTGATCGTCGTGCTTTATACCTGCGTGGGCGGCTTTGTCTCGGTGGTGAGAACTGACGTCATGCAGGGCCTACTAATGCTGGTGGGCAGCGTGGTCATATTTTATTTTGTGACCCGCGCCGCCGGTGGGGTGGCATCGATTTCGAGATTAAGTGCGTTACAGGAAAAACAGTTTTTGTTTGAGCTGAATGGCGGCATCCCCTTTGCCGTGTTGCTGGGTGTATCGCTGTCAGGCTCGCTGAAGCTGTTGGCAGACCCGCGGCAGCTATCGCGATTTTATGCGCTAAAAGACGAGGCCGAGGTGCTCCGCGGCAAGTGGATTGCCACGATCGGTCTGGCGATTGTGCTTGGGTGCCTGTTCCCCGTGGGCATCTATGCGCACCTCATTTTGA
The DNA here is from genome assembly GCA_963999395.1 of uncultured Halieaceae bacterium. Classification (GTDB taxonomy): domain Bacteria; phylum Pseudomonadota; class Gammaproteobacteria; order Pseudomonadales; family Halieaceae; genus Luminiphilus. The sequence continues at coordinate 2,347 of CAXEVD010000187.1, read as the reverse complement.
CGGACGTCACCGATACCGACCTGATCGTGCCCTCGTTGGTCAACGATGCCTCGGTATTTCCCTTTTGGGCAACGGATTTTCTGGTCGTCTCGATCTTGGCGGCGGCGATGTCGTCGATGGACAGCGTGCTGCTGGTCGCCGCCTCCACGCTTTACAAAAACATCGTGGCGCCTTTTAGACCGTCATCCGGCGAGCTCCTATGGACCCGCACCGCGGTCATCGGATTCTCGATCGTCGCGGCACTGCTAGCGCTCAAACCGCCAGGCGACATCGTCGAGATCACGATCTTCTCGGGCAGTCTTTACGCAGTCTGCTTTTTCCCCGCAGTGGTATTTGGGCTGTATTGGCAACGCGGCTCGCCTCGCACCGTACTCTGGTCAATGGCAGTTGGCATCTCTGCCTTGCTCGTCTGGATTGCTGCTGGGTTGCAGCAGGAGCTTCACGAAGTCTTTCCCGCCCTGCTGCTCTCCACGCTCACCTACTACCTGCTCTCGCGAGCAGAGACGCCACAGGAAGCCGCCGCGCGGTCCTGACGCTAACAGGGGGCCACTACTTGCTTATGACGGCGCCAAACGGAAAGCCGCAACTTTGCCCCGGGACTCACGCCTTGGAAACGTTATCCCATATTGCAGCTGGGTCACTCAAGTTAGGTCATTCAAATAATGGCTTGAGGGAGGGCTTGACCACCTTGCCCATCGCATTTCGCGGCAGTGCGCCCAAGACACGGAGTGGTTTTGGGCACTTTGTATGATGACAGTTTGCCATCGCACCCACCTCTCAGGTCCTCTTAGGTTCTCTTAGGTTCTCTTAGGTCATGTCATCGTCACCCTTCAGGGCCACCACCGCGGCGACGGCTTCTCCCCAGGTGCGATCCGCGATGCCCACAATCGCCACTTCGGCGATCTGCGGGTGCGCGAGCAACGTGCTTTCAATTTCGAGGGCGGACAGTTTGTAGCCGCCGGACTTGATGATATCGACAGACGAACGACCCATAATCCGGTACGAGCCGTCTTCGATCACCGCAATGTCGCCGGTGCAAAACCACCCCTCGGCGAAGCTGGCCTCTGTGGCCTCCGCATTACCCCAGTACTCCAAAAAAACGGTCGGACTTTGGATGCGAATCTCTCCCGGCGTGCCCTCTTCGGTGACGATGCCACCCTCCTCGTCTACCAGCCGCACCGCCACATCGGGTAACACCTGCCCCACATAGCCGGGGCGCCGCTCACCGCGATAAGGATTCGAGAGCGCCATGCCCATCTCTGTCATGCCGTAGCGCTCCAGTAGCATCTGCCCCGTGAGATCCCGCCATTCCTCAAACACTTCCACCGGACAGGCGGCTGAGCCCGACACGTTTAAGCGCATGTTGGCAAACCCCTCACAGATCCCCTCAACTTCCCCGTCTTCGAGGGTCTCGAGATGATCGATGAGCTTCACGTAGATGGTTGGGACTGCCATGAACACGCTGAATGTGTCTGCAGCAATTTGCGCACAGAGTGCGGTAAGGTCGAGCCTTGGCATTGCGTACACCGTGGCCCCGGCCCACAGCGCGCAACTCAGTACGTTGATGATCCCATGCACATGATGCAGGGGCAGAAACAGCGGTATGACATCATCTGCGTGCCATTCCCAAGCGGTGATCAGCGTCTCGATCTGTGCGGCGATATTGCCATGGGTCGTCACTGCTCCCTTGGGTTTGCTGGTGGTCCCACTGGTAAAGACAATCATCGCCCGTCGCGTTGTAGAGAGCTCCGGCAACGGTGAAACACTATCCGTCAGGGTGTCGCTGACCGTCGAGATGGGAATAGACAGACGATCACACAGGCCTGCGATACTCTCGAAAGTCTGCTTATCAGCAATGACCTGTGTCACTCCAGCACTGGTCAGGCAGTGCTCCCATTCCGATTCTGCCGAGGCCACATTGAGGGGAATCGCAATACCGCCCGCACGCCACACGCCATGCAATGCTGTTACGTAATCGACGCCGGCCGGGATGAGAAAGGCAACGCGTGCTTCCTTGAGATCACCTCGGCCTGCGAGCAGCCCGCTGGCAAAATAGACAATGCAGTGCTCGATCTGTGCGTAAGTAAAGGCTTTGTCACCTTCGACCAAAGCAACCTTGTCGGGCCTGTCGCTGTTCAGCAAGTGGTTCATGGGGCGCAGTCAATTTTGAGACAGACACAGTCTACGGCAAAGTCCGGGGGAAAGAGCCGTTCAGCGGCTATGGCGTCGCAACCTTAATAAGCCGGTGGGTTACACGCAATCCACACATGCCGCCATTTGGATGTGAGGCATAATGCTTGCGACATGAGCACAAGACTCAGAACCGCGAGGCACCAGCACCCGATGC
>CAXEVD010000186.1:0-4470 GCA_963999395.1 uncultured Halieaceae bacterium | reverse complement strand
CCCACCACATCGCCACGGAGGTCGGCCTCCTGCCGAAGGGTGGCGTGGTCGTCCGCACGCTCGACACGGGCGGCGCCGGGCCAATCACCGCGCTTCTGGAGGCCAAGCGCATGGTCGAGTCCGAGGCGTGCCGGGCCGTGGCCATCGTGGCCGGGGACGCCGTCGGCGGCATGGACTCGCCCACATTCCTCGAGCGGGCCGACGCCGGCTGCCGGCCTCTGCACGCCGACGAGTCGAGCCCCGAGTTCCTGCGCAGCCCCGTGATCCCTCACGGGTACGCGCGCTGCACCCGCTACCACATGGACCGCTTCGGCACCACCCGGGAGCAGCTAGCCATGGTGTCGGTGTTGATGAGCCGCTGCGCCGCCCGGCACCCGGGCGCGCTGACCAGGTCGCCGAGAACGCTCGCGGAGGTGCTCCGGGCGCCGCAGGTGGCGCCCTCCGTGGGGCTCCTCGAGTGCGCCCGGCGAGCCGACGGGGGGGCTGCCATAGTTGTGGCGTCGCCGCGGTTCCTGGAGCGCCGCGGCGTGGCGCGCCGGCGTCCTCGTCGTCACGCGGGATGGCGAGCATGATGCAGGCGCCGAACCGCGGGCAGACGCCGGGCGCCGGCGGCTGGGGTGGCACCACGCATACCCATGGCCGCGATCAGGTCGATTACCGCCTGGCGCGCTGTCTTCTCGTTGCCAGTGACCAGCACATCGCAGGGAATATCCATGTCGGCCTGCAGGTGCGCCGCCGCCACATTCTGTAGCGCGCTGACCACCTGTACCTCATCCCCAAGTAGCGTCTGGGCAATCATGCCAGCGCTGCCCTCTGGAGGTAATTGCACTCGCGCCACACGCGGAGGCACCAGCGGCACGGTCACGTCAACCAACACTTTGCCCTGCACAGCGTCCTTAATGCTCTCCAGCGTCGGGGTGTGCGCGCCAAACGGCACCGTCACGAAGACAATGTCACCCAGCTCTGCAGCACTTACGTTGTCCAACCCCTCAATAGGCTGATGTGCAACACAACGACTGGCGAGCTCCGCCGTAAGCGCCTCGGCCGCTTCAACCGCCTGCTCTGGTTTTCTGGAACCCACCAGCACAGCATGCCCGGCTTTGGCTAAACGCAGGGCCAAGCCACGGCCAAGATCACCAGTGCCACCGATGATTCCGATCGATGGTGTTGTATTGGAAGACATATTCATAACCTCTATTGTGGCGACATCGTTGACAAGGTTCAGAGCCTTGGCGATAGTGCTATCGGCGACTTGCTGAACACAAGTAAGTTTAGTCCAGACTGGCTTGAGACAAGAGCCAAAAGACAAGAAAAACAGGCGGCGCAACCAAGCGTCGCAGCAAACGTGAGTGTACTGGAGTATTGACCTCTGGGCAGGGTTTCCGGGGACCAGGAGAATTTTTATGAGCAGCAACCATTCTGCAGACTACGATGTGATCGCCGTTGGCGCGGGTTTTGCCGGCATATCGCTGAGCTACCACCTGCGAGAAGCAGGCTTCAACGTCAAGATATTTGATCGCGCCAGCGACGTGGGCGGCACCTGGGCCTGGAACAAGTATCCCGGCGCCGCCACGGACAGTGAGTCCTATTATTACTGCCTGACCTTCTCAAAAGAGGTGCTGCAAGAATGGTCCTGGAGCAAACGCTACTCGGGCTGGGAGGAGACGCAGAACTACCTGAAGTTCGTCATGGACAAGTTCTCACTCTGGCCCATGTTCCAGTTGAGCACGGAAGTCGAGAGCGCCGAGTTCGACAACGAAACAGGCTTGTGGAAGGTCCGCACTCAGGGTGGGGAAACCCACACCGCCAAATATTTTGTCAGCGCCATGGGCATGATTTCGCAACCCGTATTGCCGAATATCTCAGGGCAAGACCGGTTCAGCGGCCCCATTTTCCACTCCTCCCGATGGCCCGAAGGCCTCGACGTGGCGGGCAAGCGCGTCGGCATCATTGGTGCGGGTGCCACCACGGTACAAATGTTGCCCGAGGTCGCGAAAACCGCCGCGCAGGTCACGGTATTCCAGCGCACGCCCAACTTTGTGCTGCCCGCTATGCAAAAGGACATGACGCCTGAGTGGGAAAAAGAGATCAAAGACAATTACGACGAAATCATCGCCAAAGCGCGCAACCACATGTTCGGCATGGCCTTTGAGCAACCGCCGGGGCGCAATGCCGTCGATACCCCGCCGGAAGAGGTCCAACGCATCTTTGAAGAGCACTGGAACGGCAGCTTCCGCTGGGTATTCGAAACCTTCGACGACCTGCTGGGTAGCGCCGAGGCGAACCAAATGGCCTCTGACTTCATCACCAGCAAAATCAAAGAGAAGGTCAACGATCCCGAGCTGGCCGAGTTGCTGACACCCAAGGGCTATCCGCTCTTTGCCAAGCGCCCGCCTTTGGACCACGGTTACTACGAGGCCTATAACCGCGACAACGTCAAGCTCGTCGACATCAAGGACCGCGAGCCGATCCAAGAGATCACCGAGACCGGCATTCAGACGACTGAGAATCTGTACGAGTTTGACATCATCGTATTGGCAACCGGCTTCCAGGCCTACACCGGTGCGCTGGAAGCGATCGACATTCGCGGCAGCGATGGGCACACACTGCGCGAGAAGTGGGACGACGAATCCAAGTCCATTATGGGCGTCTACGCCGCCGGCTACCCCAACTTCTTTATGATCACCGGCCCTCAGGCACCCTTCGCCAACCTGCCAACCTCAATCGAGCAGAACGTGGCCTACATTGCAGATTGCATCCAAAAGATGGAATCGGAGGGCTATGACCTCTTCCAGCCAAGTCAGGTAGCAGAAGACGAGTGGTCAGCGCACACCGCCGAAATCCACGAGCAAACCCTGATGGCTCAGGGTGACAAGGTGAACTCATGGATGATGGGCGCCAACCTCGAACAAAGAAAGCCGCGCGTACTGGTCTACTTTGGTGGCGCGCATATCTACTACGACAAGTTGCGGGAGTCAGCGGATGGCGGCTTCCCGGAGCTGGCCTTCAGCAGAAGCGCTGCGTGAGGCAGTCAGGCCTGGCCGCGGTACTCGGCGGCCAGCGCATTCACCAAGCGATCGAGGTCACCAGCGGGTAAGCGGTTAATGCCCGCCGCCGCCGCCCGACCCCCACCCGTTTCAAACTGCGAACACACCGTTTCGGCACCCGAGCGTCGTTCAAAAGGCGCTCTCACGCTGACCAGAAACGAATCGTCCTCGCGCTCGGTCAGTACGGCGTGGGCACGTTCCGGATACGCACGCACCAGATCATTACTGAACACCCCACTGACACGCCGCGCCCAAGAGGCATTCGGTAATTGATACACGGCGAATGCAGGCTGCTCTACCACGGGTTTCAGGGCCGCAGACGCCGCGAGATCCTGCGTATAGCCTTGCTGAAGCTTGCGAAAGGTCGAAGAATTTAGAAACGCCTGCGGCCGCTCTGCCTCGAGCAGGCTCTCGTACAGGGCGTCGGGGTGAAAGTGCAGATCATCCAGCGACGGCCCGTATCCGTTGTAGTTGATGCAGATGCCAAGCTCCCTGAGCCCTGCGATGTCCGACGCCTGCAATCCTGATTTTTCGGCAAGGCGCTGTGCGGGCTCATCCAGATTATCGCCAAATGCGCCTGTGATCGCCCACTCGACTCGGGCACCCCGCAAACGGCCATTGACCAGCAACGCAGTGCACACCTCAGGCGCTTCGCTGATTATGGCAGTGAGATTAGGGTGGTCGGGAATCGCACCGGCAGCGTGGTGATCAACGTAATCGACTACCACGTCTCTAACGAGTAACTGGCTGAGTGCATCACTATTTTTAACCATGGAGATATCGAGCACCGTCACCGTATCACCCGGCTTCGCGTGAACCCTCTCCAACAAGGAAATGTCGCGCTTGATGCCGGTAATGCGCGTCGAGACCAGCGGCTCTTGTAATCGTAGCTGCAACAGCGCACAAATGCCGTCAGCGTCACCGTTAAACACGTCGTAATGCATGGGCGAAGTCTAATTGGAAGTCTGCGCCTTTGCCTAATCACTTAGCGCACAGGGAGCAACCCGAGTATTCTCTTGGACAGGATTGAATTAGGGGGCTGCCATGGAGCTGTCACTGAAAGGCAAAAAAATACTGATCACGGGCGCAGGCGCCGGCATTGGCCTGGCCTGTGCGCAGGCGTTTGTGACTGCCGGTGCGGATGTCGCGATCTGCGACGTCGAGCAGGCACGATTAGATGAAGCGCTGGCATCGCTCACTGCCATCGGCGGGAACCACTATGGCCAGCTGTGTGACGTGGCTAGCGCCGATGCCGTAGTAGACTTCTTCGCCAACAGCGTGAAAGCGCTGGGGGCATTGGATATTGTGCTCAACAACGCGGGCGTCGGCTCACCTTTGGTACCGCTCGAGGAAACAGACGAAGCCGACTACGACCGGCTCATGGGCATCAATCTCAAAGGGGTGTGGCTCTGCATGCGCGAGA